>JAPOON010000591.1 GCA_026713405.1 Gammaproteobacteria bacterium | reverse complement strand
TCGTTCAGCGCTTTGACGCGATGCCGTACAGTCGAGCTTCGAGCGCTTTCGCGCTGGCGGCCGTTATGGGCTCGAGCAGGGGCGGCTCGGTTTTGCGCAGGTCCGCCTCGAAGGCATCGAGATCGCTTGCATCGATGGTTGGAATCGAGGGGTTCGGTTCGGGCAGGGCGGAGGCGTCGACAATGCCGGAGGCGGCCGCCGCCAGTGACCGGTCGACATGGGCCGCTGCCGGTACGGTACCGTCCATCAACAGCCCGTCGTGCCCGAGCAGCCTGTTGAGCGTTGGCAGGTCGTAGGCGTAATCGGCGCGCAGAATGAGTACCCGTTCGGTGTCGGGAATCGATTCCACATTGCGGGCCAGCGGAATGTCTCCAGTCCTTCGCAGCTGGCGGGCGATCCGCTCGTGGCCGGTCAGCCCCCACAAGCGTGCTTCCGAGGTGCCGACGATCAACGCATTTGTCATTGCAAGTTACGGAACAAAAAAGGGATTATCTGCCACCCTATGCGCTTGATCCACATTTCCGACCCGCATCTGACCAGCCTCGACGGCATCCCGACCGCATATTTCGTCGGGAAACGGCGGCTGGGCCACGCTTCCTGGCGGTTCCGGAGGCGCCATCGGCACCTGCGTGCCACGCTGGACGCACTCTGTGCGTTGGCGTCTTCACTGCGCCCTGATGTGGTCGTCGTCACGGGAGACCTGGTGCACCTGGGATTGCCGGCGGAAATAGAGGAAGCGGCCAACTGGCTGCGCACGTTGGGATCTCCGGACAGCGTTTTCGTGGTGCCCGGCAATCACGATGTCTACCGGGCAGACTCCTGGGCGGCGGTGGAGGCGCATTGGGGTGAGTATCTGCGGCTTGCGCCGGGTGCGAACGGCGAACCGGCCTACTGGGCCGGGTTTCCCACCCGTCTGGGCATGGACGGCGTAGAGATTCACGGCCTGAACACGGGATTGCCGACCCCCGTGTTCATGGCCACCGGCGAGCTGGGACGCGGCCAGTGCGAGCGGTTGACAGAGAGCCTGGCTTCCACGCCGGCCGGGAGTCTCAACATCCTGGCGATCCATCATCCGCCCGCGCCGGGAGCGGTGCCGGAGCGCAAGGCGCTGACAGACATGCAGCACCTGGCGCCGGCCGTGGACATGGCGCACCTGGTGCTGCACGGCCACGGCCACTTCAACAGGTTCTACCGGCATGGCGCGGTGCCGGTGTTCGCGACCGGGTCCGCCTCGAAGTCGAATGCGCCGTTTCGCTGTTTCGACATGTCGCGCAAGGACTCCGGATGGCATGTGGAGATGCACCTGCATTGCCGCAAGCCCGGCGGATTTGCCGTCGTAGAGTCCCGATCGTTCGAGTTCCCCGGCTGATCACCGTCGCCAGACCAGCGCAGCCAGCGCCGCGGCGAGTGCGAGCAGATCCGGCGCGAGGCTGGTGAGTGCGGCCGGCAGTTGATACAGCAACCCGAACTGGGTGACCGTTCGCTCCAGCAGGTAGAAGCCGATGCCGATCGCGCCCCCCAGGGTAACGCGGGCGCCCAGCGGCATCGCGCGTGTCGAGCCGGTCACGAAGGGCACGCCCAGGAGTGCCATGGCGGCCAGTCCGAGGGGCAGGCTCAACTGGTGCCACAGCAGCAACCGGTACCGGTGGGTGTCCAGGCCGTTGTCCTCGAGGTAGCCGACGTAGCCCGCGAGGTCGGCCGGCGCCAGCGCGCGGCCGGCCTGGACGAAAGCCGCGCGCTGTTCGGCGCTGATGCGGTTTTGCCAGGGCAACCGAACCGCCTGGCTGCGCACGGCCTCGTCCGCATCGAGCCGCGTTACGGTCACCTCGTGCAACAGCCATTCATTGGAACTGATGACGTCGGCGCTGGCGGCCTGCGTCAGGCGGACGATGCCGCCGTCGCTGTCGAATTCGTAGATTTCGATGTCCAGGGGAACCATGCCGTAGCGGACATCGCCGACGCGCACCAGGCTCGACCCGCTCCTTGTCCAGTGTTCGTTGCCCTGCACGGATGTGCTCGCCAGCGCGTGGGCGCGCAGAGCCGCGGCGCGGCGCTCGAAGTCGGGGATGACGTACTGCTGCACCCCGGCTACGGATACGATGATGATGCCGAGCAGGGCGAAAAGCGGCCGGGCCACCCTGCCGACGCTGACGCCGCCGGCGCGCATGGCGGTGATCTCGGACTGGTTTGCCAGTACGCCGAGACCGACCACCGTGCCCAGCAGGCAGGTCACGGGCAATACATCGATCCCGATACGGGGAATCGAAAAGGCGACGATGCGCAGTGCATCGAGGCTGCTGAAAGTTCCCTTGCCGACATCCTCCAGTTGTTCGGCCAACTCGATGAAGGCGAACAGCCCCAGCAGTCCCATCAGCACGGGGCTGCCTCCCCGAATCAGGGAGAGGAACAGATGGCGGTCAAGCATTGCCACGTATCGGCCCCAACCGTCAGCCCACCCGGCGCGAAGCCAGCATGCCGAGAGCCACCAGGGCGGCCAGGCCCAGCGGCGCCCACCACAGGTGTTGCAGGGTTCCCTGCTCGACGCCGGAACGGGCGATGCCGATGAAATTGAAATAGGCCGCATAGAGCGCTACCGCGAGCAGTATGCGCCCGTAGCGCCCGCCGCGGGGCCGGGTGCGGCCAAGCGGCACGGCGATCAGCGCCAGCAGCACCGTCGAGACGCCGGTGGAAAGCCGCCACTGCAGCTCTGCGCGGTCTTCCGGGTTCATCGAACCCATGAGCCGCCCGGTCGGGGTGGCTTTCGGCCGGTAGCCGACCGGATCCGGCATCAGCGTCGGCGTCCAGATGGAAAAGGTGCCGAAGCGGCCGATCAGGTCCGCCTCGCCGTCGGTCTGCCTGTAGACGAAGGCCGTCTCGAGTTGCAGACGGTGCGCATCCGGCTTCGCGAACGACTCCAGGCTGCCCCGGCGTCCGGAGATCACCTCCAGGCCCGACCGATCCCGCGAGCGAACGAACAGGCCGGCGAATTCCCCGGTTGCGGCATCCCGGTCTTCGAGAAACACCATGCGGTTCTCATCACCGTAGATGTGAAACTGCCCGGGCGCGATATCTTCCAGTTCCGCCGACGCCTCGGCATCGGCGCGAAACTCGTACAGCCTCTCGTAGGCCCAGGGCCGGATGAAGAGGGAGAGCAGGCCGACCACCAGGGCCACGGTCAGCGACAGCCAGACGACCGGCGCGACGATGCGCCCCTCGCCGACGCCCCCGGCCTTCAGGGCGGTGACCTCGTAGTCCGAATAAAGGCGGCCGAGGGTGACGATCATGCCGACGTACAGGGCGATGGGGATCAGCACCTCCAGCGCGATCAGGACCTTGAGCCCGGTCAGCGTCGATACCGCCGATGCGCTCAGGGCGCCCTCGTTTGCGTCCGCGAGAAAGCGGGTTAGGCTGTAGGCCATGAATACGCCGACCAGCAGCACCACCACCGCAACCAGGGGTTTGGTCACCTCGCGGACCAGGTATCTGTGCACGATCACCGGCAGGGCCATCCGCTGGTCGCTTTTCTGTTGGGTACTCGCAGGGTCGACCTCAATGGCGGCCACGGAAACTTCGCCCGCGGGCGAAGCAGCTCCCATAGTAATTCGGGCCGACCGGGCCTGGGAAGGGGAAGACGGCGGGGTCCTGTACCTGGAGGGTAACTTCGAGATGAGTTCGGCCGAGTGGCGGGTCACCGCGGAAGATGCCGAGGTACACGGGCCGGTGGAGGACCCCGAACGGGTGATCGTAACCGGTGCTCCGGCCCGCATCTCCTTTGACAACGAGGGTTCCACGATCACCGGGCAGGGCGGCCGCATCGTCTACCGGTACCGTGAAGAAGTGATCGAACTGTATGACGACGCCATCCTGGAGGGAGAGGACGTGTCCATGGCCAGTTCGGCGATCGTCTACGATCTCAGGAACGAGCGGCTGCGCTCCAGCGGAGCGGACGGTGTCGAGGTCATCGTGCGGCGCGACGGGAACGGCGGTTGAGGGCCGGTCCCGTGTTGCACGGGGGGCGCTGAAAGTGCCGGGTTAATGCCTGGCGTCAGCGCTGAGGCGGACGCCCTGCTGCCACCAGCCGGGCACGGTAACGCTGGCGTATTCCAGGTCCTTGTGGTCGTCGATTTCGCACCAGCCGTGACCGGCGGTGCTGACGGTGCCGACGTGCCCCTGGCGGGCCAGCAGGTCTATCGCCGACAGGTACCAGCGCTTCAGGGTCGATTCTTCCAGCATCATCGATTCGAGTTGCGTGCGGAAGAGGCCCACGCCGGTGGCGCGGAAGCGGATCATGCCGATGGATTCGCCGTCGACTTCGGCGATGGGGAGTTTCTTGTCCACGCGCTTGAGTGAGCCGTCCTGGACGATGACCTTCATGTCGTCGTCGTCGTAGTCGTCCTTCTGATTGGTGACCAGGGTGATGTCATGGCGGTCGCGGCTGGCGATCAGGCGCCGGAAAACCTCCGGCTCGAACATCGTATCGCCGTTGATCAGCACGAAGGGATCGGTCATCTCGTGACGCACGATCCAGCAGGTGCCCAGGTTGTCGCAGTGGGCATAGAAGGGGTTGTGGGCGATGCGCACCGGCAGCTTGCTGAAGCCGTGGACGATCTGCCTGACGATGCCCGCCTGGAAACCCGTGGCCACCACCACTTCGCTGGCACCGGCTTCCACCAGGGACTCCAGTTGCCATTCGAGCGCCGACTTGTCGCCGAGCAGCAGCGCGCATTTCGGCTGCTCTCCGGTCAGCGGTAGAAGCCGCTTGCCCTGGCCGGCGCTCAGGAGAATTACCTTCATGGACTGTCCCTGTTGGTGCGCTTCGGTTGCGAAGCGAGGCGGGCCGCGACCTTACGCGAAACGAGGTGGTCCTTCAATCGGTGGACCAGCGCCAGAATGGTCAGCGTGGGGTTGGCCCAGCCGCTGGTGACGAATACCGAACTACCGGCGATGTAAAGGTCCCGGTAGCCGTGCACGGCGCAGTTGCCGTCGACCACGCCGGCTTTCGGGTCGTCGCTCATGCGGGTGGTGCCCATGTGGTGATAACCGCCGATCGGATGGTTGCCGACCGTGGGGTCGACGGGCCAGGCCAGGTTGTCCTCGTACAGCCAGGGTTCCGGCTCGAAGCGGCCGATGCCGAGGCGCACCAGTTCCTCGTCGAGGGCCCGGGCAAGCTGTCGCAGCGTGTGCTTGTCCTGCTCGTTGAATTGCCAGTCGAGGTCGGCCCGGGGCAGGCCCAGGGCATCGGTGCTCTCGGAAAGGCGTACCCGGCTGTCCGGATTGGGCGCCTGCTCGGCGCGGATCATGACGTTGAGCCGCCGGTCCGGCAGGGCGGCCAGACCGCGTGTCATGGGCACTGCCAGGCGCCTCTGGTACCAGGCGGCCAGGTCCCGGTAGAGATGCCAGACGTTTCGGTTCCTGCGGCTCGGCTCCAGTTGGTGCTTGAGGTTCTGGTACATCCGCTGCACCACGGGCATGCCGCGGCGCGGGTCCCGTTGCCACTTGAACGTCATGGCCGTGTTCAGGCTCCCCAGGTCGGGCTGCCGCGCCGGGGCGGGTGCCAGCACCAGTGCCAGGGGCACCCCCTTCGAAGGCTCGTGCGCGTCGCGTCGGTCCGGTTCCGGGAAACGCTTGCGGAAACGGTTCCACAGGTCGAAAGCCTTGCCGGAGTGCAGGCGTCCCAATCTGCCGTGGGCGTGCTCCATGAAAAAGCGGCCGACCCGGTCGTGACGGTTGCCGATTCCGTGTGGTTCCACGTCTGTGGATGCCAGCAGCAGCCTGGCGTTCTCGATGCCGCCGCAGGCCAGTACATAGACGTCCGCCCTGACCTTCGCCTGGCGGCCTGCCAGGTTTGCGATCAGGACGTGATCCAGGCAGTCGGCGCTTGCCGCGGCCTGCAGGTGAATGGCGTTGGCGTGAATCAGGATGCGTACGTGCGGATGCTCCAGCAGGTCCGGGGCGCGTTCAGCACTGAAGCGCTCCCTGACATCGTCGAACCGCCAGAAGGGCGTTACGAAACGATCGCGGTCGAAAGGCGGAGGATCGGTGGCCAGGGTCTGCCAGAGCGCTTCCCCGTATTCGTATTGCCCGATCTCCAGGTCCCGGTGCGCGGCCCGGTAACCGTCTTCAAGATCCTCCCTGCCGATCGGCCAGCCGCTGTGGGGCACCCAGTCGCGGGATTCGAAATCGATACTGTCCAGAGGCGCACAACGCCCGCCCCAGATGCTCGTCGTGCCGCCGAAGAAACGCAGCCGGCT
>JAPOON010000590.1 GCA_026713405.1 Gammaproteobacteria bacterium | reverse complement strand
TCGCCGGCTACACAATTTCCCTGCCGATGATCGGCATCCATACCATCGGCGCCGGGGGCGGCAGCATCGGCCACATCGACGACAGCGGCCTGCTCAAGGTCGGGCCGCGCTCCGCGGGCTCGCTGCCCGGGCCCGCCTGCTATGCCCGGGGCGGCACGGAGCCCACGGTGACCGATGCCAATCTCGTGCTCGGCTTCCTGAGCCCGTCCTACTTTCTAGGCGGCGCCATGCCGCTCGATCCGGGGCTGGCCCGGCAGGCGATAAAGGAGCACGTGGCCGACCCGTTCGGGCTGACCGTGGAGGAAGGCGCGCAGGCCATCTTCGAGATCGTCAACTCCAACATGGTGGACGCCATTCACGTGGTGACCGTTCAGAAGGGCTACGATCCGCGCGAATACGCGCTGGTCGCGGCTGGTGGCGCGGCGCCCATCCACACTGGCGTACTGGCGCGGGCACTGGAGATCTCCCAGGTGATCGTGCCGAAAGCGTCGTCAGTATTCTGCGCCATCGGCGGCCTGCAGGCGGATGCCAAGTACGACTACATTTCGACCTTTCTGTCCAAGGCGAGCGAGGTCGACGTCGGCGAATTGGCCGATGAGTTCCAGGACCTGGTGCGCCAGGGCGTCGAGCGCCTCGAACAGGATGGCGTCCCGGTTGAGAACCGTTTCTTCGAATTCTCGCTGGACATGCGCTACATCGGGCAGCACTGGGACATCCAGGTGCCGGCCGTGATGGAAAACGACATCCCGGACCTGGAGGCGGCGGTCGCGGAATTCCACCGCCGGCACAACATGCTGCACGGCTACCAGATGCTCGACCGGGAGACCGAGGTGGTCAACTGCCGGCTCATGGCGATCGGCCGCACGCCGAGTATCGACGTACCGACAAAGACACTGGGCGATGCTGACGCAGCCGCGTGCCTGAAGGGTTCCAGGCGCGCCTACTTCGGCACCGACTCCGGCTTCATCGATGCCGCGGTGTATGATGGCGAACGGCTCGCTCCCGGGCACCGGATCGCCGGGCCGGCGATCGTCGAGCGGTTGAACACCACCGTTATCCTGGTGCCCGGCGACGAGGCGCTCGTCGATGGACAAGAGAACATCCTGATTCAACTCGACTGAACGAATAGGGGAGGCCGGGCAATGGCCGAGGCAATTCAGCAGAATGTCCACGAAGGTTCCGACACCAAAGTCACCGACCTGATCACGCTGTCGGTGATGGCCCACAAGCTCGACTCCATCGCTTCCGAGATGGGCGTCACCATGCGCAAGTCCAGCCACTCGCCGATCTTCGCGGAGGCCAACGATTTCGCTTGCAGCGTCACCAACTGGAAAGGCGACCAGATCGCGCAACTTGCGGGCATCCCGATCATTGGCGCCGCCGGCGGCTTCGGGCCCACGGAAGTACTCGCCGACTTCCCCGTGGAAGAAATCCACGAGGACGATGTCTTTCTGATGAACGATGCCTACCGGCTAGGCAACCACCTGCCGGAGATGACCGTGGTCATGCCGGTCTTCGTTCGCGGCGAACTCCTGTTCTTCACCGTGGCTCGCGCCCACCACCACGATGTCGGCGGCCCGACACCCGGCAGCATGAACGCCCGGCACAACTCGATCTTCGCCGAGGGCATCCGCATTCCGCCGGTGAAGCTCTACGAGCGCGGCAAGCTCAACAAGGCGCTGATCGACACCATCAAGTTGAACGTGCGCGACCCGGATGTGCTGTGGAGCGACCTGATGGCCGAGTACGGCGCCTGCAGCGTGGGCAAGCAGCGGCTCACCGAGGCGCTGGCGGCGAGCTACTCGAACGAGGAGATCCGCCGGGTCATAAACGCGGTGCTGGACATGTCGGAAGAGCAGTGCAAGGAGGAGATCCGCAAGGTTCCGAACGGGGTCTACAAGGCCGAGTACGCCATGGACAACGACGGCATCAACGACGACCCGGTGTATTTCCGCGTTGCGATCACCGTCGATGACGACCGTATCACCGTCGATTACACGGGTACCGATCCCCAGGCCGAAGGCGCCAAGAACTGTACGCTGGCAACCACCTATTCGGGAACCGTCGTGGCGGTGCTGTGGGCGCTTTCCGGCAAGATTCCCCGCAACAGCGGGACTTTCCGGCCCATCGAAATCGTTGCGCCCAAGGGCACCCTGGTCAATCCCATCGAACCGGCCGCCGTCGGCATGTGCACCCTGCCGCCGGCCTGCGCCATGATGGGCGCAGTACTGCAGGCATTCGGCAAGAGCGACCCCTCCCGGGTGCCGGGCGGGTTCTTCAGCGTTTTCACCGCGGGCTACGGCGGCATCGATCCCCGCACCGAAAAGGTGTTCATAGGCTGGTGTTTCGGGGCGCTGGGCGGCGGCGGCGGCTATCCGCACCGGGACGGCGATTCCTTCGTGGCGCCGATCTCCAATTACAACGGGATTCTGGTGCCGAATGTCGAATCCGACGAGATAAACTTCCCGATCAAGACGCTGAGCCACGAGTATATCTGCGATAGCGGCGGCGTCGGCCAGAGGCGGGGTGGCAACGGCGTGGATTACACTATCCAGTTCCGGGGCGTTTCCCCTGATGTCTCGGTG
>JAPOON010000589.1 GCA_026713405.1 Gammaproteobacteria bacterium | reverse complement strand
TTTGCGCCACCAAGACCGAACTCCGGTTTGAGCACAACGGCAGGCCGTTTAAGCCCGGCGAGATCGCGCATCTGGTTTACCACGGCTCGACGAAAATCGAGGACCAAGAGAATGTTGGTCAGTTCGGTTCCGGGTTTCTGGCTACGCATCTTCTCTCCAGAACCGTCCAGGTTGCTGGACGACTTGAGAACTCTCGCGGCTTTAACCCGGATTATTCGCGAGATGGCGGAAGGTTGGTGTTTTTTGGTTCGGCGGCCGCCTTTTCCTGATGTGTGCCCGGCCGGAGTGCGGCCGTCGGCTGCGGCTGTGAGATTTGATTGGCGTTCCACGCTCAATATGAGCTGATTAGGCGGGTTTCGGGGTGTCGGCGGGGCGGGACGAACGTTTTGCGCAGGAGGATTCCGGCGCATGGCACTGCCGGGCGGAAATCACGACGGAGGAGACGGCCGTTGAGGAGGCCGCGCGACGGCTACGCCATCTGGAGAATAGACCGTTTCCACACTTCCAGCAGCTTCCACCAGTACACTGCGACGGATTGGGCGATGTGGAAGGTCATCGTGCGGGCGTGCCAGGCGACCCGGCAGCCTGCGCGGAGCACCTGCTCGCGGAACTTGCCGATGCTCCAGCCCTGGCCTTCGGCGGTTTCCATGCCGCAGCGCCCTTCGTGCATCAGCTGGAACGCAAGCAGGTTCAGCAGCAGAATGGCTTCGTTCTGCGGGCGCCACTCCTCGGCAGCGGGCTCTGTCTCGCGCTCGAGCGGACGGCCCCGGAAGTGGCTCTTGGGGCGAGCGGAGGAAGACAGTTGCGGGTTGAGGCCGGTCTTCAGTTCGCCGAAGGTTTTCTCCGCCTTGCCCCGGACCCGGTACCGTTTCAGCAGCGCCTCGGTGTCGAACGCCTGCCGGGACAAGCTGGTGATGAGCCAGAAGTGGCGAGGAAACAGTTCCCGGTCCCGGTGGATCACCACCAGGACCACGCGCCTCGCCCGGCTCCAGTTCGCGGCTCGATACGTTGCCTCATGGAAGACGGTCCGAACCTCATCGGCTGCCAGGTCGCCCGGACGTTCCAGATGCGGCTCGGCCATCCGGTTCAACACCGGGTTGTTGCGGATCCGGGCAAGAAAGTCGATGTTCAGTTCCTCGAAGGTGTCAAACGTTCCGCCGCTCGCAAAGCCTGCATCCATCCGCACCAGCACGCGGCTGCCGGGAAACGCTTCCAACAGGGCGTCCGCAGCCTCCAGCGCGAGATCATGGGTCTCCTGCGCGCGGTCCTGGACAGGATTGCGCAATCGCGCTCCCAGGATGTCCCCGCTCTCGCCGCAAACCGACACCACCGCATGGTAGCACTCGTGTCCGACATAGCTGTTGTAGCCGCTGCCGGGCTGCTCGCCGTGAACCAGCAACGGAACATCGTCGATGTCGACCGTCACCCAGTTCGGTGTCGTGGAGCCGCCCTTCCCCCTCCCGAAAGCCTGCCGCAGTCGGCGAACCGCGTTCTTCAGGATCCCCTGCTGGAGAACCTCGAGGTTCTCCTCGCGGCTCAGTATGCCGAGAAAGCGGGACAAGGTCGGCTGCGACGCCAGACCCCCTTCATCCCGACAGCCCCGCGTATCCCTCGCCGACGTCCGCAGGCTCGGATCCCGCCGCAGGCGGTCCGCATCGTCCTGGTCCGTATGCCCCTGAACGATCAGCAACAGAAACGTCCGCAGCAGGCTGCCCACCGAATGCGCGACCGAGCCTCGACGCCGATCGTCAATCAAGTGCTCTGCAAGCCATTGCACAAGACCGCAACGTTCCATCAACTCGCGCATGAGCAGGGCACCGGCGTCCGAACTCACGTTCTCATCAACGGCCTTGACCTCAATCGAGCCGTTAAAACTGAACGGCCGAGAACCCAACCTCGATTCACCCACTGAAACAAACCCCCAAGCAGCTACGCAGTACAATTATTCTATATAGTGCAATATGTTACTTGTACAAGGGAGTACTCCGAACCGCCCATCGTGAATAATCCGGGTTCAGGGCGACCACGGAGAGGGCGACGAAGCGGGCAAAGCCCATGGCGCCAGTTGCCAGAACCCGGTCGAGGCAGA
>JAPOON010000588.1 GCA_026713405.1 Gammaproteobacteria bacterium | reverse complement strand
GTTCAGGCGGGGCATCAGTGCCCTGCCGATCCGCTACGGCGTGATTCTCGACTTCGAACTGGCCAGACGGTCGCTGCGCGGCTATGAAGCGTTCGATGTCCTGAAGGCCGACCCGAACATGATCGTCCGGGCCGGCGGAGTCGAGGCGAATGCCGCCTATCTCGACAGGTTTCAGGCTCGCCACAATACGAAATTGATGGGGCACTGGCACCCGTACAACCGCATCGATCCGAATCAGCCGCAGACGAGAGTGCTGTTCCTGGCCGGCAACCGGGGCGGTTGGGGAACCGAAGACCATGACTTCGCCGAGTACGGTTACGACAGCGAATACGGGTTGGGCGGCGATGCCAGCATGGGCGGGATAGCCCGCTACGTCGCGGTAGCGCCACGGGACGCGTCCACCGACGTGCGGCATCTGGACTTCGGCCATTGAGCGAATCTGTCAAAGAGGATTACGGCCGCCAGCGCCGCGACCATCACGTTGGGCGCGTTCATTCGTCCCGCGCGCAAGTGGGCTGGCCGGGAACGGTCGTCTAAACTACTGCAGCAGGACCCATCGCGCGGTTGCCGAACCGCGCAGGCAGCAAAGTGAGGATACGGATCATGTTTAACGGGGTTACGCCCGCGCCCGAGGAGAAGACAGTGACCGGGGGGGATTTGACTCAATTGACAACCTCATCCGCGAACAAGAGGTCCAGAACCCTGTTGGCCGCGGCCCTTCTTCTGTCAGTCTCGAGCCCTGTTTCGAGTCTCGAACTTGCGGATTACCGCATCATCGATCTCACGCATCCCTACAACGCGGAGACGATCTACTGGCCGACTTCTCCGACGAAATTCCAATTGACGGAGCTGGCTTACGGCGAGACGCCGGGCGGTTGGTTCTATTCCTCCTACTCGCTGTGTACGCCTGAGCACGGCGGTACGCATTTCGACGCGCCCATTCACTTCTCGGCAAGCGGTGCTCCGGTGCACGATGTGCCACTGGAAGACGTGATTGCGCCCGCGGTCACCATCGATGTTTCCGCGCGGGCGGCCGGGGATTCCAACTATCGGCTCGCGGTAGACGACGTGCTCGAATTCGAGGCGCAGCACGGGGAAATCGAAGCCGGCATGATCGTGCTCCTGCGCACCGGCTGGAGCGAGCGCTGGCCCGACACGGCAGCCTATATGGGCGACGACACGCCGGGAGAGGTAAGCGGGCTGTCGTTTCCCGGCTATGGAGTGGCTGCGGCGCGGTTGCTCGTCGAGCAGCGGGGCGTGTCGGTTCTGGGCATCGACACGGCCTCGATCGACCATGGGCCGTCAAAGGATTTTGCAGTACATGTACTCGCGGCGGCGAGGAACGTCGGCGCCCTGGAGAACCTGACGGGCCTTGACCAGCTTCCCCCGAGGGGCTTTACGGTGTTTGCGCTGCCGATAAAGATCGAGGGTGGCTCCGGTGCACCGATGAGGGCCGTAGCGCTGGTGCCCCGCGAGTCACCCTAGCCGGCACCGCCACGATTACGGAAGCAACGTTGCTGTAGCGGGCAGGTGCCTGAAGACCCGGCCGCAGCGCGAAGCAGAGACTCAACCCCAACAAGGAACGATTCAACATGGAACACCGTTATCGTAACGGCATGAAACTGATTTTCTTTTTGGCAGTGACACTGGGCGTCAGCGCCTGCGGTGGTGATGTCGACACGGAGGGCTCGGAGATGGCTACCACGGATTCAGGACTGACAATCACCACCACGCGGACCGGCTCGGGCGCCGAGGCGGCAACCGGGAACAGCGTGAGCGTGCACTACACGGGTTGGCTCTACGAACCCGAAAGCGACGGCGGACGAGGCTCGAAATTCGACAGTTCGGTGGATCGCGGCGAGCCCTTCGGGTTTCCCCTGGGTGCGGGGCGCGTGATCCGGGGCTGGGACGAGGGCGTTGCCGGCATGCTGATCGGTGAGAAACGCGAACTGATCATCCCTCCCCACCTGGCCTACGGCAGCCGCGGCGCCGGCGGGGTCATACCGCCGAACGCCACCTTGCTGTTCGAAGTGGAACTGCTCGCTGTCGAGTAGCGCCGGCCGAAGCGGCGGGCTTCAGGGGAGTGCCTCGTAGGTCGCCTGTTCGAATGCCATGTAGAGGGGAAAGGATTTCTCGTCGACCAGGGGGAATACCTGGGTGAGGTAGGCGCCGCCGATGCCCTTCGCCGGGTCGATCCAGAAGTACGAATTGGCGAGCCCCGCCCATCCCAGGCTTCCGGCAGATCGTCCGGTGGGCGCCTGCTCGTCGTTGATCATGAACGTCAGCCCCCACGACTTCGCCATGCCGGGAAAGAATTCCGCGTCGTTTGAGAGCGTTGGAATCGCGGTCTCGAGCGCGCCCACCAGCAGGTCTCCCATCTGGTTGCGTGACATCATGTCCACCGTTTCGGGTTTCAGCACCTGCTCCCCGTCGGCCCGGCCGCGGTTGAGGATCATGCGGATGAACCGCAGGTAATCCCCGACCGTTCCGTAGAGTCCGCCGCCCCCCATCTCGAACTCGGGGTCCTGTGAAATCTCCAGTTCCATCTGCGGCTCCAGCGTCCCGTCTTCGGCGCGCTGGTGAATCCTGGCGAGCCGCGCCCGCATCGCGTCGGTGATGCGGAACGCCGTATCGGTCATGCCGAGCGGACCGAGCAGGTTCTCGGAGAGATATTCGCCGAGTTTCTGTCCGCTCACCGCTTCGACCATCTTGCCCGCCCAATCGATGTTGATGCCGTAGTCCCACTTCTCGCCAGGGTCGAAGAGCAGCGGTGTGGTGAGTGCGGCTTCCTCGCAGGTGATGATTCCGGGCGTGCCGGTCGCTTCCTGATAGCGCACGATGGCATCGCTCCAGATCTCGTATGAG
>JAPOON010000587.1 GCA_026713405.1 Gammaproteobacteria bacterium | reverse complement strand
GGAATGTGGTGATCGTAGCTTCCGGCCCCCGCAAAACAGAGCAGGGGGGCGCCGTTGCCGGCCCGCTCGGCCATCCAGCGCAGCATGGCCATCTCACTCATCCCGGGCGACACCCTCTCGAGTGCCTCGGAGCGCAGTGCGGCGGGAATCTCGTCGAACAGCGTCTCCATGTCTGCCACGCCGATCTCGCCCAGCATGGCGCCGGTTTCCTCGGGTGTGTGGGGGATGAAGGGCATACCTGTTTCTATTCCTTCTGTTCGTGTTCGCGGATCAGGTTGTCAAACGCGTCACGTCTGCACCCGGTCACGGTTGTCTCGTCGGGCTGCTAGTCGTCGTCCGCCGCGCAGGTTTCCATGTAGGCATCGGCATCCAGCAGTTCGCCCAGTTCGGCAGCGTCTTCCGGGTCGATCCTGAAGAACCACCCGTCTCCGTACGGGTCCTGATTGACCAGTTCCGGAGAGTCCTCCAACTGTTCGTTGACTGCCACCACCGTGCCGGTGACCGGCGCGTAGATATCCGATGCCGCCTTCACGGATTCAACCACCCCGGCCTCCTCGCGGGCGGCCACCCATTGTTCCGGATCCGGCAGTTCCACGTAGACGACATCCCCCAGCGCATCCTGCGCGTGGTCGGTAATGCCCACGGTGACGATGCCGTCGTCCTCCCGGGCCCATTCGTGGGTTTCGGCATACCTGAGTTCGTTCGGTGTCTCGCTCATGGGCTCCTCGATCGATTGCAATTCCAGGGGGTTGGCGTCATTCATGTCGGGTTGCCGCGTCTGACGAACGGCGGGCGGACGATGCGCGCGGGACGCGGCTTGTCGCGTATCAGCACATCGACCGCCTGCGATGCCTCCGCGGGCAGGCGCGCCAGGGCGATACTGTAACCCAAGGTGGGCGAAAAGAGGCCGCTGGTGACCGTCCCTTCGCCGGACTTCGTGAGCACCCGCTGGCCCGGGCGCATCACGCCCCTGACGGTAAGCGCCAGGCCGGTCAGTTTTCTGGCGGCGCCGGCCGCCCGCTCCTGCTCCAGGGCGCGCCGGCCGATGAAGCCCCGGTCTTCCGGACTCCAGTGCACGGTCCACCCCAGGTTCGCCGCCAGGGGACTGACGGATTCATCCATGTCCTGCCCGTAGAGGTTCAGCCCCGCCTCCAGCCGCAACGTGTCGCGCGCCGCCAGGCCCGCCGGGCGAACGCCGGCCGCCAGCAGTCGGCGCCAGAGGTCGGGGGCTTCCGCGTCGGGCAGCATGATCTCCAACCCGTCCTCGCCCGTGTAGCCGGTTCGGGCGATCGTCCGGTCCCCGGCGATCACGGCGTTGAATCGCGCAGGCAACGCCCCAGCCTGCACCACGCCGACGCTCTCGCATCGCGCGATGGCCTCCGGCCCCTGCACCGCCAGAATCGCCATTTCCCGTTTCGCCACACTCACTTTGCCGGCAACGTGCTGCTGCAGCCAGCCGAGCACCTTGTCCCTGGTCGCCGCGTTGACCACCAATCGGTACCCCTGTGGCATGCGGTAGGCGATGAGGTCGTCGAGGATGCCTCCGGTTTCATTGAGAAGGGTCGTGTACAGGGCCTGCCCGACCTCGGCGAGGCGTGCGACGTCGCCGCTCAGCAACCGCCGGAGGAATGCCAGGGCCGCTGCGCCATCGATGTCGATCACAGTCATGTGCGATACATCGAAAACACCGGCGCCGGTGCGAACCGCGTGATGCTCCTCGACCTGGGAGCCGTAGTGCAACGGCATGTCCCAGCCCGCGAATCCCACCATCCTGGCGCCCGCGGCGACATGTTCGTCAAGGAGCGCTGTTTTCCTGTTCAACGCAGCTTCTCCGAAATCGGCCCCAGGCCCATCGCTTCCCGGATCAGTTGCCGCTTGACCGGCCCGGTTCGATTCACCAGCCGCACCCCCACATTGCGAATCCAGTGCGCAAGCGGTTGACGCATGCCGTAGAAGGCCCCGAGACCCGCCAGGAACCTCATCATGGCAGTGCTGCGCGCCTTGCGCCGCCGCGCGAAGGCGCCCCAGAGCCCGTCGGCGCCGGGATCCTCTTTCCCCGGCCGCCCCAGAATCTTCAGCAGCCCCGCGACATCCTCGAAGCCGAGATTGACGCCCAGCCCGGCCAGCGGATGGATGACCCGGGCCGCATCACCGATCAGGAGCACCCGGGGATGGGGAAGCACCCGGTCCGCAATCGTCTGGGACACCGGAAATACCAGCCGCTGGTCGACCTCGACCACATCGCCGGGAGCGAGACCCGCGGCGCGCTCCAATTCAGCGCCGAAGCCGGCATCGTCGAGCTGCGCCCGCCGACGGGCACTTTCCGCCGGCTGCGACCAGATCACGGACACGATGCGCGGTTCGTTGCCGGGAAGCAGGGCCAGCGGGCCATCCAGCAGGAAGCGCTGGCGGGCGACCCCGTCATGGGGGTTGGCTGTGACTGCAATGGTTGCGATCGCCATCTGATCCGTTTCCAGTTCCTCGACGCCGACGCCCATCTGCCCGCGGACCGCCGAGCGGGCGCCGTCCGCCCCGACCACCAGGCGTGCGCTCAGCGTTTCGCCACCCAGCGAAACCTCTACGCGGTCCTCCCGCGCCGAAAGGCCTGCAAGCGACGCGCCCGCCAGGCATGTGACCCGGGGGGAATCCTCGAGCCGGCGCCAGAGCGCCGCCGTCACTTCACTGACCTGCAGAATCCAGCCGAGTTCCGTGCGCCCGACTTCCTGCGCGTCGAACCGTATCTCCGCGGCGCCCCGTTCCTCCCAGACACGCATCGACCGGTAGGGCGTCGCAGCCAGCTCCCGCCAGATGCCCAGTTCCTCCAGCAGCGCCCCGGAAGCCGGGGCAAGGGCCACGGTGCGCAGATCCATGCCCAGCTTTCCCTTGCTGTGTTCCGGCCGCCGCCGCTCGACCACCGCAACGCTCAAACCCAGATCGGCGGCGCCCAGCGCGGCGGCAGCGCCAACCAGTCCGCCGCCGACGACGAGAATGTCCACTGAATCAAGCGGCATCGGTCACCCGGTCCCGTTGGCGTACGTATTCACGAATAGGAGCGGCTTGCGGCCGCGGCGTGGACCCGGGCCGATCAGTCACCGTTCATCGCCGCTTCAATTTCCGCGACCCGCTTCGGCGCCCCCGCGGTAAGAACCTCCGGGCCGTCCGCGGTGATCAGCACATCGTCCTCGATGCGGATGCCAATGCCCCGCCACCCCGCATCGACGCCTTCCATGTTCGGGCGGACATACAGACCGGGTTCAACGGTAAGCACCATGCCTTCCCGGAACTTTCGCCACTGGCCGTCGACCTGATAGCCGCCCACGTCGTGCACGTCGAGCCCCAGCCAGTGACTGCTCTTGTGCGGGCAGAAGGCGGCATAGCTTTCGGATTCGAGTATCTCCTCGAGGCTGCCTTCGAGCAGCCCAAGCGACACCAGGCCCTCGATCATGGCATGCAGGGCCACCTCGTGCGGCCGGTTGAAGTCCGCGCCCGGCACGCAGGCGCCAATCGCTTTCTCCTGGGCATCAAGCACGATCTCGTAGAGCGTTCGCTGCACATCCGAGAACTTCCCCCCCACGGGAAACGTGCGTGTCAGGTCTGCCGCGTAGTGCTCGAGTTCGCAACCCGCATCGATCAGCACCAGGTCGCAGTCGCTCAATTCGGCATCGTTGTCGATGTAGTGCAGTATGCAGGCGTTGGCGCCGCCGCCGACGATGGGCGGATACGCCGGCGCGCGGGCGCCGCCCTGCATGAATTCATAGACCAGTTCAGCCTCCAGTTGCGTTTCGTTCATGCCCGGCCGGCACGCGCGCATGGCGCGCACATGGGCAGCCGCACTGATTTCGGCGGCCCGGGAGAGGAGACGCAGCTCGGCGGCGGACTTGATCAGCCGCTCCTCGTGCAGCAGGGATTTCAGGCCGATGAACACGCCCGGCGCAACAACGCCGCCGGATTCCCTCGCGCGGATGCCGGATACCCAGTTCAGAAGCATCCGGTCGAAGTCCGGATAATCCCCGAGGGTGGCGCAGACCATCCGCGCGCCTTCGAGCAACCCCGGAACGACCGACGCGATATCGGTCGCCGGCAGGGCCTGATCCACGGCCAGCACATCCACCGCCCGTTCCGGACCGAGCCGTTCACCGTTGTAGAGCTCGAAGCGCTCTTCGCGTGCCTGGCAGAAAAGGACGGCTTCGCCCTCGTCCCGTCCCGGAACCAGCGCAAGCAGGGCGCCGGGTTCCGACAGTCCGGTCAAATACCAGAAGTCGCTGTCCTGGTGGAAAACATAGTCGACGTCGCGGCTGCGCGTGCGGGCATTTGCCGCCGGAACCAGGGCCACGGCGCCCGCCGGCATCCTTTCCATGAGTCGGCGGCGCCGCTGCCGAAACTCGTCGCGGCCAATTGCTTCTGCGTTCATCGCTCGGTCATTTCCGGGGCGCCGGCCCGTCCACGCTTGCCTGCGAACATGCTAACAAGGCTCGCATCGCCTGCAACTCGACAGCGTCGCGCTTCACAAGATTTCCATTTCCGGCCACACTATTGCGTGAAGCAGGGAAGAAACGCGATGGCCGGCACAACAGAATCGGGATGGAGCGCGCTCGAGAGTCGCGTCGAGACGTTGATCGAACTCAATCTCAAGCTGACGCGGGAGAACCAGGCGTTGCGGTTGCAGCAGAAGAACTGGACGGCGGAGCGTGCCTCCCTGATCGAAAAGAACGAACTGGCCAAATCCCGGGTCGAGGCCATGATCGGCCGGCTGAAGGGATTGGAGCAGGACTGAGGCCCAACGTGGCAATACACCGGCCCGACGAACCGGCGGTGGCCGGGTGCAAACTTGACTCATTCGACAACCCGGTCCGCAAACAAGAGGTCTAACGGGGCTACGCCCCAGCCCGACGAGAAAGCAGTGACCGGGAGGGATTTGACTCGGTTGACAACCTTATCCGCGAAAAAGAGGTATAGAACCCATGGGCAACAGCAACACAACCGTCACCGTGAACATTCTGGAGAAGGACTATGAAGTCGCGTGCGCCCCGGGGGAGGTGGATGCTCTCAAGGCTTCAGCCCGCTACGTCGACCGCCAGATGCAGTCCATCCGGAACTCCGGGAAGGTGATCGGGCTCGACCGGGTCGCCGTCATGGCAGCGCTGAACATCGCCAACGAGTACCTGGGAACGGAGTCGCGGCGCAAACAGACTGAAGAACGGATCGATCTTCTGGCGGAAAAGCTGAAGCAGGTGATCGAGCAGCAGGACTCGCCCGAGGCCGTCTGACCGGCCCTCTCCGAAGCCGCGTCTAACCGCCTATCTCGCGCCAGATTCCGGCGAATGTCAAGCCCTGAAAATCGCCCGTTTTTCGCTATACTCGACCGCAGTCTCCTGGAATGTTCGCCAGTTGGTGTCGTCCTTGAGCCGTTATAGAAACCGAAGGAGACTTCGGCGCTGCAGCCGGTGTGCCAGCCCGTCGTGAGACCTCTCTCGCTCGGGAAGCCTTAGGCGCCGCCCGGGTCACCGCCTTGAACCAGGACGGTTCAGGGCAATCCATCAGCGGCATTATCGGGAGACTTTATTCCGCCGGCCCGGCGTAAGGCGGTTCCCGCAATCCGGGCCATCCCGCGTACAGGTGGCCATGAACCGGACAGCCCTACGGCGGCAATTCCGCAAGGCACGACGGGCGCTGTCGGCGGCCGAGCAAAGGCGCCACTCGTTACGGATCTGCCGGCACTTTCTGCGCTCACCCCTCGCCTGGCGGGCCTCCCGCGTCGCCGCCTATCTGGCCATCGACGGCGAACCCGATCTCGAAACGCTGCTGACCCGGCTGCGCCTCATGGGCAAGCGCCTCGCACTGCCGGTGATCAGGCGGCAAGGCGGCATGGACTTTTTCGCGTTCGATGCCAACGCATCGCTGGTCGCCAACATGTTCGGCATCGAGGAGCCGGCGCCCGGGGCTCGCCATGTGCCCACGCTGTCGCTTGATGTCGTGCTGACGCCGCTGGTCGCCTTCGATGAAAACGGCAACCGGCTCGGCATGGGCGGCGGGTTCTACGATCGGCATTTCGGCGCCATGCCGACCGGGCTGCGTCCGCTGCTGGTCGGGGTCGCCCACGAGCTGCAATGTGCCCCGAACCTGTCCGCCGCACCCTGGGATGTACCGCTGGACGCGGTGCTGACGGATGCCGGTTGGCACCGGTTCGGCAAACGGTTAGGGTTCCAGGAAAGTACCGCCGGGGCACCCTGATGGCCATACGAAGAATCATCCGCATGGGGCATCCGACCCTGCGCCAGGTTGCCCGGCCGGTTCCGCGCAACGCGATCGGCACCGCGCCGCTCCAGCGGCTGATCGATGACATGGTGGACACGCTGCACGACTACGGCGGCATCGGTCTCGCCGCGCCCCAGGTGGGAGAGCCATTGCGCCTGGCCATCGTCGAAATCGCCGGCGATCCCACCCGCTACGGCGACATCCCCGCCATGCCGCTGACCGTGTTCATCAATCCGGAAGTCACGATCATGGACCCGGAAACCGCCGGAAACTGGGAGGGGTGCCTGTCCGTGCCCGGGCTGCGCGGTTTCGTCGAACGCGCCCAGCACATCCGCGTCACCGCGTTGAACGAAACCGGCGCCCGCCAGGAACTGGAACTCGAGGGTTTTCTGGCAACGGTGTTTCAGCACGAGTTCGACCATCTGGACGGCAGGCTCTACATCGACCGCCTGAAGGACCCCACGCTGCTGGTATTCGAAAACGAGTACCTGCGCTACCACGCCGCAGGCGATTGACCCAAACCCTCGCTAGCGCAGGAACAGCTCCACCGCGGGGTTTCCAGTCTCTTCCCAGTACCGGTAGCCGATGCGGTCGAGGTAGGTCGCCAGGCGGTCGCGGTCGCTTGCCTGCGCCTCGAAGCCGGCGAATACGCGACCCCAGGCCGAGCCGTGGTTGCGGTAGTGGAACATGGTGATGTTCCAGCGGCTGCCGAGGCCGTTGAGAAACCGCAGCAGGGCCCCGGGGCGTTCGGGAAACTCGAAGCGGTAGAGCAACTCCGGCTTGCTGCCGAAGGCCCTGCCGCCGACCATGTGCCTGACGTGCAGTTTGGCTGCCTCGTTGCCGGTCATGTCGGTCACCCGGTACCCGGCAGACACCAGGCTTTCGGCAACGGCCTGACGGTCTTCTCCGGGTTCGATCTGCAAACCCACGTAGACATGGGCTTCGCCGCCGCCGGCGAAGCGGTAGTCGAATTCCGTGACCGAGCGTTTGCCGAGCGCCCGGCAGAAGCGCCGGAAGCTGCCCTGTTCCTCCGGGATCGTGACACCGAAGATCGCTTCGCGGTGTTCGCCGAGTTCGGCGCGTTCGGAAATGTGCCGCAGCCGGTCGAAGTTGACGTTCGCGCCGCTGACCACCGCCACGAACTGCCGTGCCCGGCTGCGACGGTTCTTTTCCGCGTATTTCTTCAGCCCCGCGATGGCAAGGGCGCCGGCCGGTTCCGCCACTGCCCTGGTGTCGTCGAACACATCCTTGATCGCGGCGCAGATTTCGTCGATGGAAACGGTCACCACGCTGTCCACGCAGGTTCGCGCGATCTTGAACGGCTCCCGGCCCACCTGCGCCACCGACACGCCGTCGGCAAAGAGGTCGAGGGTGTCGTAGGGCAGCTGCACCCGTCGTCCCGCCTCGAGCGCTGCCGCAAGGCAGGCAGAGCCCTCCGCCTCCACGCCGATGATGCGCGTGCGGGGCCGCAGGGACTTCACATAGGCCGCAATCCCGGCGATTAGGCCGCCTCCCCCCACGGGCACGAATATGGCGTCCGGCCCGGGGTGCTGGTTCATGATCTCCATGCCCACCGTGCCCTGACCGGCAATGACATCGACATCGTCGTAGGGGTGCACCCATACGTATCCGCGCCGGTCCGCCAGCCGCGCCGCGTGTTCCGCCGCGTGCTGGTAGGTGTCGCCGTGCAGCACGATGCGGGCGCCGAGGTTGCGCACCGCGTCGACCTTGATGCTGGGGGTGTTGCG
>JAPOON010000586.1 GCA_026713405.1 Gammaproteobacteria bacterium | reverse complement strand
CCCTTGACGTAGTTCACGTGGCCGTTCTCGGAGCCGTGGCGTACGCAGGTCTCGTGGATGTCGTGCATGATGGTCTGCAGGCGCGAGTCCACCTCGTGGGCGTTCCAGGACAGGCGCAGGGCGTTCTGGCTCTGCTCCAGGCCCGAGACCGCCACGCCGCCGGCATTGGCGGCCTTGGCGGGCCCGTACAGGATGCCGGCATCGACGAAAGCGCGGGCGCCGTCCAGTTCCGTCGGCATGTTGGCGCCTTCGCAAACGGCCAGCACGCCGTTGTTCAGCAGCGCCCGGGCTTCGTCGCCGCTGATCTCGTTCTGCGTGGCGCAGGGCATGGCGATGTCCACGGGCACCGCCCAGGGGCGCTCGCCCGGATGAAAGCTGATGTGCCCGAAGCGTTCGGCAGCTTCCGAGATGCGGCCGCGCCTGACTTCCTTGAGCTCGCGGATGAATTCCAGCGCATCGCGGTCCAGGCCTTCGTCTATGTGAATGAAGCCCGAGGAATCGGACATGGTCACAACCCTGGCCCCGTGGGTGATGGACTTCTGGGCCGCGTAGATCGCCACGTTGCCGGAGCCCGAGATGGCGACGGATTTTCCCTTCATGCCGTCGCCGATGCGGTTGAGCATGTTCTCGCAAAAGTAGACGCAGCCGAACCCCGTGGCTTCTGTGCGGATCAGGCTGCCCCCGAAATTCAGGCCCTTGCCGGTCATGATGCCGGCGTAGCGGTTCTCCAGGCGCAGGTACTGGCCGAACAGGTGGCTGATCTCCCTGGCGCCGACACCAATGTCGCCGGCGGGGACATCGGTGTCCTCTCCGATGTGGCGGTGCAGCTCGATCATCATCGACTTGCAGAACCGCTCCACCTCCCGGTCGCTCTTGCCGCGTGGATTGAAATTGGACCCGCCCTTGCCGCCCCCCATGGGCAGGCCGGTCAGGCTGTTCTTGAATACCTGTTCGAAACCGAGAAACTTCAGGACGCTCAGCGTCACCGTGGGATGAAAGCGCAGGCCGCCCTTGTAGGGGCCGATGCAGTTGTTGAACTGTACCCGCCAGGCCCGGTTGACGCGGACGTTGTGGGCGTCGTCCTCCCAGCACACCCGGAAGATGACGATGCGGTCCGGCTCCGTGAGGCGCTCGAGAATCCGCGCCTCCCGGTATTCCGGGTGTTCCAGCACGTAGGGCATCAGGGTCTCGACCACCTCGCGCACCGCCTGGTGAAACTCGGTCTCGCCGGGGTTGCGGCGGATCAGCCCGCGCATGAAGCGGTCGATTTCGTCCTTGGGTGCCGGGTTGCTGCCTGTCATGATCCGGTGGCCGGGGCGTCGGTTCCAATTCTAAGGGAATAAAGGGCTCCGATTACGACAATTTAGACCTGCGACCGGGCCTGGGGTTCGACGCTCACGGCGAACCGGAGAACCGGTTTGCCGTGGTTTGGAGCAACGTCGGGCGCAATGCGTCGGGCCGGGAAGCCTCAGCGCCGGTCGACGATGCGCTTCGCCTTGCCTTCCGAGCGGGGAATGCCGCCGGCGTCGTGCACCCGAATCCCTGCCGAAATGCCGATATAGGACTTGATGCGCTGGCCGAGTGATGTTGCCGCGGATTCCCGTTGCGCCTCCCCGGCGCCGCTCGACAGTTCGACGTTGACCGTCAGCGCATCCAGGTGGCCCTGCTTTTCGATTTCAATGAAGTAGTGGGGCGCGAGGGACTCGACTGCCAGGAGCTGTTCCTCGATCTGCGACGGGAAGACGTTGA
Source organism: Gammaproteobacteria bacterium (assembly GCA_026713405.1). Next base: position 1,671 of record JAPOON010000586.1, on the reverse strand, counting down.
CGCCGCGGATGATCAGCATGTCGTCGCTGCGCCCGGTGATCCTGTTCATGCGGCGCATGGTGCGCGCGGTGCCGGGCAAGAGCCGGGTCAGGTCCCTTGTTCTGTAACGGATCACGGGCATGGCCTGCTTGGTGAGCGAGGTGAACACCAGTTCGCCTTCTTCGCCGTCCGGCCGCACCTCGCCGGTCTGCGGATCAATGATCTCCGGGTAGAAATGATCTTCCCAGATGGTCGGCCCGTCCTTGCTCTCGACGCACTCCTGGGCGACGCCCGGCCCGATCACCTCCGATAGGCCGTATATGTCCACCGCGTGGATGCCGGTGCGGCGTTCCAGTTCCCGGCGCATGGCTTCGGTCCAGGGTTCGGCGCCGAAGATGCCGGCGCGAAGTGCGAGGTCGGCGGGGTCGACCCCCTGCCGGTCCATTTCATCGGCGATGTTCAGCATGTACGACGGCGTGACCATGATGATGTCGGGGTCGAAGTCGCGGATGAGCTGCACCTGTTTCTCGGTCTGCCCGCCGGACATGGGAACGACGGTACAGCCGAGCCGCTCCGCGCCGTAGTGGGCGCCCAGCCCGCCGGTGAAGAGCCCGTAGCCGTAGGCGACGTGCACCATGTCGCCGGCCTGTCCGCCGGCGGCGCGGATCGTACGTGCCGCCACGTCCGACCACATCTCGATGTCTTCGGTGGTGTAGCCCACCACCGTGGGCTGGCCGGTGGTGCCGCTGGAAGCGTGGATACGGATGACCCTGTCCATGGGTACGGCGAACATGCCGAAGGGGTAGTGGTCGCGCAGGTCCGCCTTGCCTGTCGTCGGAAAGCCCGCGAGGTCGTCGAGGCTTTTCAGGTCGTCGGGGTGAATGCCGACGGCATCGAATTTTGCCCTGTAGACCGGAGAATTCTCATGGGCATGCCGCAGCGTGCGTTGCAGCCGTTCGAGCTGCAGGCTCTGCAACTCATCGAGGCTCGCCTTTTCGATCGGGTGCAATGGGTCGAGACAGAACTGCTTTTTCATGTTTCGTCCTTGGTTGGGCTGCTCCGGGCCGGTGCCGGCGGCAATTGGCCGCGTTGTTCTCAATCAGACCGTGGTTCCCGGTCGGGGTTCCGGCCCGGATTATTTCGCCTGCGGACCCCCATTTCCATGTAGATCGCAAGGGTTCGTCGGCAGCCCCGGACCGGCCGGCAGCCGGGATGGCGGGATCCATTACGTCAACGGCGGTTAGTGCTTGTGTTTGCCGCCAAACTGCGCACTATGGCGAATCTGGGTTCGCGGACATCGAGTGGAGAAAAACACCCTGGAATCAATACAGATGGCTGCACTACCGGACATTCTGTACAGCGCCTGCCCTCACGACTGCCCGTCTACCTGCGCGCTGGAAGTGGAACGGCTGGATGAGCGGACCATCGGCAAGGTGCGCGGCGCCCGCGACAACACCTATACCGCCGGCGTCATCTGCAGCAAGGTCGCGCGCTACGCCGAGCGTATTCACCATCCGGAACGCCTGACAACGCCCCTGCGCCGGACCGGCGAAAAGGGCGACCGCAACGGTTTCCAGCCGGTGTCCTGGGACGACGCGCTGGACATCGTGGCCGAATCCCTGCTCACCGCTGAGCAACGGTTTGGGCCCGAGACGGTCTGGCCCTACTACTACGCGGGCACGATGGGCCTGG
>JAPOON010000585.1 GCA_026713405.1 Gammaproteobacteria bacterium | reverse complement strand
GCTCGACGATCTCGAGGGCCAGCCGGGCGTCCGTCCGGGCATAGCGGGCGAACGCCTCCAGGTCGTGTGCATAGTTCCGGAGAATCTCGCCCACCCGGTCATGCGCTTCTCCGGTGAGCGCCTTGCCTTCGCCGAGCACGTTGCGCGCGACCGCATCCAGCGAATATTCGTCCATGCGCACGAAGGCGCCGCGAATCAGGTCCACGCCATCAAGAACCAGCCGCCCCGGAATGGTGGCCTGGCCGCTGCCGAAATAGCCCCGGGCGGGCCGGATGCTCATCCGGCCGGGTTCACGCCCCAGTTCCAGGGGTAGGCGATGGCGGGCCGCGATGCGGGCCAGCACGGTCAGGTCGAAGTCGATGACGTTCCATCCGGTCAGCACGTCGGCGTCCAGTTCCCGTACCCGCGCGCTGAAGGCCTCCAGGGCCGCCCGTTCGTTTGCGCAGGCCGCCGCCCTTCCGGGCATCTCGCGGCCGGCGCTGTCGACGATATAAACCTCGTCCACCCCGCAGCCGTAGAGCGCTATCGCCAGCAGGCGCTCTGCGCGTTCATCCGTCTCGATGTCGAAGGACAGCACGCTCGGCCGAAAGCTCACCGGCGCGGGCGCCAGTTCGGGGTCGTCGAAAATCCATCGGCAACCGGAACCGCGCCGCGCCTCGCCACGGATGCTGCAGCCACCCTTGATGTCCCGGTCGATCAGGTAGCGCATGGCGAACCGCACATCGGCTTCGAAGGTGTCGATGCCGCGGGCGTGCAGCCGGTCCCGCACCGGCGGTGCATCCGGCGGCGTCGGCACGCTGACCCGGCGGGTCGCCTCCCCGCTGAAGGCGATGCGGTCCGAGGGCGAAAGGCGGGCGCCCTGCCAGTCGGCCGGCCGTGCCCTGCCCGGCGCATCGGCCGGCACGTAGAAGTGGGGCGTCTGGCGCCGGTCACGAACCAGGAAGGTGTCGCCGTTCTCCAGCCGCCCGAACAGGTGCACGACGGGAACGCCTGCCTGGATGCGGTAGCTGGCCTGGAAGATGAAGCCGCGGTGGCTTGCGGAGCCTGGCACGGATCTCCGCCCCTTATTCGCGGCCAAGGTTGTCGAATGAGTCAAGCTGGCACCCGGTCGCCGTTATCTCGTCGGGCTGGGGCATCGCCCTGTTAGCCCGCATCCTGTCTCAGGGGTCGATCAACACCCCCGGATTCATGACTCCGCGTGGGTCCACCGCCCGCTTCGCGCCCCGGTATGCCTCGGCAAACAGGTCCGGCCGCTGGATGTCGTAGCCGGGCCGGTGCATCCGGCCAACGGCGTGGTGGTGGGTTACGGTGCCCCCCGCCGCCACCACGGCATCGTTCGCCACTGCCTTGATTTCCTGCCACTGCTCGAACTCGCCGCCCAGGCGCGCCGGGCCGGCAAAGCTGTAATAGGGGGCCGGGCCGTCCGGATAGACATGGGTAAACCGGCAGGAAAGGGAGGTGCCCTTGCCCAGCACACGGGCAAGCACATCGGTCATCCGATCCCGCACATAAGCATCGAATTCGGCGAACTTGTCCCAGGTGATCGCCGTCTCGAAGGTGTCGGAGAGCAATCCCAGCCCGTTGGTCGCCCCGGCGTTGACGCCGATGAAGGCGTTGCGCCAGGCGCCCACCGCACCGCCCCGGCCCGTGGCCTTGCCGGTGCCGTCATCGATGCGGACGGCCTCGTCATCAATGCTGCCGCCGCACTCCCGGGCGATGGCTACGGCGGCATGAATGTTCGTGCCCTGGGGGACATCGGCAGACTCGAAACCGGTCACCAGCAACGCCCGGGTCCCCTCCACGCCCGCGGCCCGGCCCGCTTCCTCCGGGTCGAGCAGGCGCAGGTTGGCCGGCCACAGCCTGGCCTGGACGATCTGCCGCGCCGCCTCCGCGCCGGATGGCCAGTCCGGGAACAGGATGCCGGCGCTGGCCCGGAACGTCGGCCGCTTCTGCAACCTGAGCCAGCACTCGCTGATGATGCCCAGCGTGCCCTCGGAACCGATCACCAGGCGATCCGGGCTCGGGCCGGCGCCGCTGCCCGGCAGCCGCCTCGATTCCCACCAGCCGCGCGGCGTCAGCATGCGGATGCTCTCCGCGAAATCGTCGATATGGGTGTGATTGGTGGCGTAGTGCCCGCCGGATCGGGTGGCGACCCAGCCACCCACGGTGGACCAGGGGAAACTCTGGGGGAAGTGGCGCAGCGTCAGCCCTTCCGGGCGCAGGGCATTTTCCAGGTCCGGGCCCAGTATCCCGCCCTGCAGGCGCGCGGCGCGGGAGCTGTGGTCGATCTCCAGAACCGCGTTCAGGCGGTCCAGGTCCACCGTGACGGCCGTTTCAGCGTCTTCCGGCACGTTCAGTCCCCACACCACCGAGGTACCGCCACCGTAGGGGATGACGACGTGGCCCGCGCCGGCGGCCCACTCCAGGGTACGCTCCAGTTCTGCCTCCGAACCCGGGTGGGCCACGGCGTCCGGCGGGTTGTCGAAGCGGCCCCTGAGCGCGGCCAGCAGTTCCAGGGAGTGGCCGCCGTAGGTATGCAGCAGGCGGTCTTCGGATTCCGTCGACACCCAGCCCCGCAGCGCTTCGGGAACCTTCAGCCGGGCCGGCCCGATCTCGATGTCGCCCAGGTCTGGCACCGGCGGCGGCTCCACGGCGACGCCGGTGCGGCGGGCAATGGCTTCCGCCACTTTCCGGCGCTCCGCCTCGGAGGGCTCGTCGTCGACGTGCCCCCAGGTCCAGAAGCTGCGCTTGCGTTGTTCTTGCGGCACTGGATGCCCTCTTTTGCGATTTCTCAGTCTTGTGACCCCGGCGGGGCATCGGGTTCACCGCCAATGCCTGCGATGGGGCGTCCTTCCGATTGCAGCGGCGGGTCGATGGCGAGCAGCCTGGCCACCGTCGGGGCCACATCGACCTGGTGAACCGCGGGCAGTGACGCGCCCGCCGGCACGCCCCGTCCGAGCGCCATGAAGATGCCTCCCATGTCGGGCAGGTGCGGAAAGTAGCCGTGCCCCCCCAGCGTCCAACCCATGCGGGCGAGAACCGGGGCGACCTTGCCGCCCAACCCCCGGGGGCGGGTGAAGCTGTAGGGCGGTTCCGTGGTCATGAGCAGGTCTCCGGCGCGCCCCGGGTGAAGCACGCGCCAGGAGGCGGGAACCTGTTCCCGCGTATAGGCCCAGGCCGGCTGCACCGCGAACAGCGCACCCATCGCCCGGTCGACGTCATCCGGGTCGTCGAGAAAGATGTGCGCGAGGGCGCCGCCGTACAGGCGCGCCCCGATTCCCGCCTCTTCGAGAACGCCCTCCACATCGAGCCAGCGCCCGGTTGTCGTCATGCCGTGGTCGCTGACCAGGAGCAGTGTCAATCGGTCCCAGAGCCCGAGTTCATCGATGCCGGCCAGCAACCGCTGCAACTGTGCATCCTGGCCCTGCAACTGGTCCACGACCCTGTCGGAGTCCGGCCCGTACCGGTGCCCCGCGGCATCCGCGCCCGCCCAATAGGACATGATCAGCCGGGGACGCTGGTCCTCCGGCAGGGCCAGCCAGGTCAGTAGCTGGGAAACCTTTTCGTCCTCCGAGGTGTCGGCATCGAAAGGGGCCACCCGGTAGGAGACCCCTGCGCCCCGCCAGTCGCTTGCCGAACCTACCCAGTAATAGGTAGCGGCCGGCACCCCCTGGCGCTCCGCCGCGATCCAGAGGGGTTCGGCCATCATCCAGGCCGCGGCGTCCGCGTAAAGGAATTCTCCCCGCTCCCGGTCGAAAACGTGATTGTCGACGATGCCGTGTACATCGGGGTAAGTACCCGTCGCGATGGATACATGGCCTGGAAAGGTCTTGGACGGATAGACCGGCGTCAACCGCCGCGCCCGGACACCTTCGCTCTGAAGGCGACTCAAGCCCGGGAATTCCGCCCGTTCAGGGTAGTCGTGCCGCACGCCGTCCCAGGAAAGCACAACGACTATCGGGTCGGCCCGCAGCCCCCCGCAGAGTGCGCAGAACACCAGCGTCGCCAGCGATGCGACCCGCAACGGCGGAGTATTGAACAGCGCGGCAATCAAGTGACGGCCCTCGACCTGGCGGAACCGACCTCCGGCTTGCTGCAAGCCGTTCGCTTGTTATTCAAGGCACAGCCTCCCGTACCATCCCATGGCGACCTGACGATAGCAGCCATTGTTGCCGACTCGCATTCGCGGTTCCAGCCACGCGGTTCAATCTGTTATCTTTCCGCGCTTTCGCCCATCGACGGTCTTAACCATGTCAACGCCTCCCACCCAACTGCCCATCGACTTCAAGGGCAAGCGTTACTCCGGCGTCTATTCAGTCTCCGGCACCCTCATGATTGCCCGTATTCCCGGTGTCAGTTCCAGGAGCGCCGAGGTGGAAGGGGACGAGCAGGCCGAGGCGCTCAACCTGTTCACGGCCATTCTCGAAGACGCGGAAAGCGCCGGGCTGCTCTGACCCGCATATCCTGTCGGGCAGCTTGTTCAGTCTCGCCGGCCTGTCCCTGGTGTCGTGTCCCTCTCGGTGCTACGCCGGACTTTTGCCACGGGCCGCCAGGCGCGCCGTTCGCCGGTTGCGCAGGTATGCCCGCGTCCTCAAGCGGTAACGAAGGGCAGTCTCCCAACGCTTGAGCAGGTGCGGGGGTTTCTCCTTGTAGCGCTGTACATGTGGGCTTATCCCCCCGAGTTGCTTCGTCCAGGCGGCGTCGGGCTCGTAGCCGAACTCGATCAGGCTTGATTCCATGTCGGGGTGCGCATCGAGCTGGGCCCTGACCCTGGGCAGATGATCCCTCCAGCCTCCGATTCGCGACGCATCCAGCCGCCGGACGCCCCCGAGCGACCGCCCGGCGCGTTCCCCCGTTTCCACCCCGTCCGGGTAGTCGGAAAAGCGCCCCCGCCGCTCGAGGAAGCCGAAACCGCGCTCGATAGATTCCTGGACGCCATCGGGCTCGGCCAGAAGATCCTCGAACCGCACCACCAGGCACCGGGGATGGGTTTCCAGGCGGCGGACGGCACGGGCGCAGTCGCGCCAGTGACGGAAGCCTCGGAAATACACATCCGGCCTGCTCGCGTGGCGGCTCGCCACCACTGCCCGGGGGTCGCGCAGCATGGCGATGAGGCAGGTTTCATCGTCGCGCCGGAAGGCACGCTCAATTCGGGTGGTGTCCGGCGGTTTTTTGGAGAGATACAGCGTCTCTCCGGCAGGCGGGGGGTCGAGCAGGGAAGCTTCGTGGTCAGCGCGGCCGCTGAAGGCGAAGCTTCGCCACATCAACTCCATCAACAGGGTCGTACCGCTGCGATAGCAACCGATGATGTGAACTCGTCGCGCTCTCACAACCTACCCACGCATGGCGCCTGCCCGGCGCCCTGTCTCGAGGTTTTCTTTGGTTTCAGCGCGCCGCACGGGGTCTGCGGCAACACGCGGCGTGCTGCATCGGGGCGGGCTACCAGGTTGCCGAGTCGGCCTTGTTCAGGTCGAGCCCATTCGCCTCGGCGAACTTCAGCGCCGTGTCTCGCGTCCCCCGGTTGTTGCGGGCGAGGCTGGACAGCACCGCGAAGGCGACCCACTCGCCCGACACCTCGAAATGGTCGCGCAGCCGTTCCCGGGACTCCGACAGCCCGAAGCCATCGGTGCCGAGCACCGTGTAGGGCCCCGGTATCCAGGGTGCGATCATGCCTGGCAGCGCCTTCATGTAATCCGTGGCGGCGACGAATATGCCGCTTTCTTCGGCAAGCAGCGACTGCACGTACGGTCTCACGTCCACATCGCCCACCTTGAGCAGTTCCTGGCGCTCGATCGCCTGCGCTTCCCGCGCCAGTTCGTTGTAGCTGGTCACGCTCCACAGGTTGCAGGGCATGCCCATGCCGGCAAGGATGTCCCGCGCCCGCAGCACTTCCGTCATCACCGCGCCGCTGCCGAACAGGTTGACCTCCGCGCCCGGCGCGCGCTCGAAACAGTACATGCCCTTGAGCACGCCCTCCTCGACGCCGTCCGGCATCGCCGGCATCGGATAGCTCTGATTGGTGAGCGTCAGGTAGTAGAAGACATCCTCGTGGTCCTCGTACATCGCCCGGATACCGTCCCGCACGACCAGGGCGATCTCGAAGGCGAAGGCCGGGTCGTAGCTCTTCAGGTTGGGAATCGTGCTGGCGATGAGCTGGGAGTGCCCGTCCTGGTGCTGCACGCCTTCGCCGTTCAGGGTGGTGCGGCCGGAGGTGCCGCCGAGCAGGAAGCCCTTGCACATCATGTCGCCGCAAGCCCAGATCATGTCGCCGACCCGCTGGAAACCGAAGATCGAGTAGAAGATGTAGAAAGGGATCATGGGCAGGCCGTAGTTCGCATAGGCCGTGCCCGCCGCCAGGAATGAGGCCATGGCGCCCGTCTCGCAGATGCCTTCCTGCAGGATCTGGCCGTCTTCCGACTCCCGGTACGGGGCGATGGTGCCGGCATCCACCGGGCGGTAGTGCTGCCCCACCGGGGAATAGATGCCGGCCTGGGGAAACAGCCCGTCCATGCCGAAGGTGCGCGCCTCATCCGGGACGATGGGCACCACGTACTTGCCGAGGCGCTTGTGCCGCAAAAGCCGCGAGAGCATTCGCACCACCACCATCGTGGTGGAAACGTTGCGGGTGGTGCCCTTCAGCATGGCATCGAAGAACTCGAGCGCTGGGGGCTCCAGGCGTTCGCAACGCACGTCCCGCCTCGGTATGAAACCGCCGAGCGCCTCCCGGCGCGCTTTCAGGTAGCGGATCTCCTCCGAGTCCTCGGCAGGCCGGTAGAACTCGGCGCCGAGTACCGCCTCGTCGGAGAGGGGAATGTCGAAACGCTTCGCCAGTTCCCGCCGCTCGTCGGGGCTCAGGTACTTCTTTTGGTGTACCGTGTTGCGGCCCTCGGCGCCCGGCCCCAGCCCGTCGCCCTTCACGGTCTTCAGCAACACCACGCAGGGTTTACCGGTCACCTCCGCCGCATGACGGAACGCGGCATAGATCTTGGCGTGGTCGTGGCCGCCGCGCTTGATCGAGCGCACCTCCTCGTCGGTGAGCGTCTTCATCAGGTCGCGCAGTTCCGGCGTGTGTTCCACCCAGTGCTCACGCACCGCGTCTCCGGGCGAAACCGTGTACATCTGGTAGTCGCCGTCCACGGCCTGCTCCATGCGCTCCTGCAGCACGCCGTGTACGTCGCGGGCCAGGATCGGGTCCCAGCCGCCACCCCAGATCACCTTGATGACGTGCCAGTCGGCGCCGCGGAACGACCGCTCCAGTTCCTGGATGATCTTGCCGTTGCCGCGCACCGGGCCGTCCAGGCGCTGCAGGTTGCAGTTCACCACCAGCACCAGGTTGTCGAGGTCTTCGCGGCTGGCGATGTTGATGGGGCCCAGCACTTCGGGTTCGTCCGACTCGCCGTCGCCGATAAACGCCCACACCTTGCCGCCGCTGCGCTTCTTCAGCCCCCGGCTTTCCAGGTACTTGGCAAAGCGGGCCAGATAGATGGCGCTGGGCGTGGACAGGCCCATGCTGGCCGTGGGCATCTGCCAGAAGCCAGGCAGCCGGCGGGGGTGCGGATAGGAGGGCAGGCCTCCGCCGGCGCCCAGTTCCCGGCGGAAATTCTTCAGTTGCCCCTCGGTCAGCCGGCCCTCCAGGAAGGCGCGCGCATAAATGCCCGGAGATG
>JAPOON010000584.1 GCA_026713405.1 Gammaproteobacteria bacterium | reverse complement strand
GCGTTGGCGCGGTGGCCGGGGCCCAGGGCGCCGAACCCGGAGGCGATGGGGCCGCACCAATGCCTTGCCGGGCCGTTGACGATGATCAGCGGCGCCGTGCAGTGGGTGGTGGACTGCATTTCCGTCAGATCGAAGCGTGGGTCCAGGACGGCTCGCACGGCAGCGATCACCACCGTCATGTGGTCGGGCAGGCAGCCGGCCATGACGGCAGCGACAGCGACCTTCTCGACGGTGGCAGCTCCCCTGGCGGGGCCCATCTCGCCGAGAACGAGGTCGCGGTCGAGGCCGCCGGCCAGCACCATCCGGGCAACCCGCGCTTCCGTCGGCACGATGACGGGCAGCCCGTCGGTGCACCGGAGGTCGTGCAGGCGTTCCACGGCGGCCGCCTCGTCGACCGCTTTCAGCAGGTCGCTCAAGCGGCTAACGGGGCGATGCCCCGGCCATGGGAGAATGCGGCGATGAGACGCGACGTTGATTCAACTGGCAACCCTTTCTCCCCAATTCTCCGGCCGCCAATCAGTGGGCCAGTGCCTCGACGATTTTCGGGGCGATGGCTTCGGCCACGGCTGCCAGGTTCGTCTCGCCGGTACCCGCGACAGGATGCGGCAGGCGCAGCCGCGGCGCATCGGGCATGCCCAGGGACTCCGCGACGAAGTCGCCCTGGGGCCAGAAGTCTTCGGTAACCAGCGATACCGCCGGGATGCCCAGCCGGGCGATTGCAATGCCGTCACGCACGGTGCCGGTGGTGCAACTGCCTCAGTGGCCGTAGGCGGCGACCGCCGCGTGGCAGTTCTCCCGAATTTCGTCGAGCATCTCCGGCGGCGCGGGGATGGATGCGTTGCCCTTGTTGAACAGGTGCACCGTCAGGCGCGGCAACAGGCGCTCCATCTCTTGCGCGACTTTTTCGAGAAATCGCTCTGAATCGGGAAAACCGTTGGCCAGGAACGCCATGCACGGGTCGTTCATGCGCATCAGGTCGATGCCGAGGCCGTAGGGTTCGCGCTTGACGCCGATGGCGGCGCGCGGGTCGTGGAACTCCACCATGGTGGGTACTCCTTGAGGGTCGGCGGGTATGATAGCGCAGAGTTGACCTTCGGCATCTCGCTTATGATTACTCGCACCCATCTCATCGTCGGCGGCTTCCCGCCCGGGTCAAACGCGGCACACGACATGGATTACGCGCGGTTGTCGCTGCTCGGGCTGCTGGCCGAACAGGCGGGGGTGACCGCCACCGTCGCCAACGACTTTACCGACCTCGAGCGTTGGCTCGACGGCACGAAATTGCTGCTCACTTACGTGGCAGGCCCGGTTCCCGGCGGGGCGCAACTCGATGCGCTGAACGCCTGGCTGGCGGACGGTGGACGCTGGTTCGGCCTGCACGGCACCAGCGGCGGCCGCGCCGCGCGCATCGAGGGCAGCTGGCAGCGGCGCATGGTCAGGGAGGGTCACCACGAGACGCTCGGCTGCTTCTTCCTCAACCATCCGCCGTTGCGCCGCTTCGAGGTCCAGGTGGCGAACGGGCACCCGATCACGGAAGGTCTGCCGGCATCGTTCGAGACGGTGGATGAACTCTATCTGATTGAACCGATCGGCGAGAGCCGGGTACTGCTCACCACGGATCTCCCCACCGATCCCTCGCCGCGCGGGTTCGGCTTCCGCTACGATGCCGACACTTCGCTACAGGCGGACGGCAGGACACGGGTGCTCGGATACGTGAAGGAGGTTGGAGACGGCGGCGTCGCCTACGTGGCGCTGGGCCACACCCACTCGCCGGATTCCAACACACAACCCTTCGTTGACGAGTCCGTCGCGGCAGGTGGCGTGACACCTCCGACATTCCGCGGCAGTTGGGAAACCGCCGAGTTCAACACGCTGATCCGCAACGCAATCGGGTGGGGCTGCGGCTAGGCGCGGCGGCTCTCCGTAGCCAGCCGCATCCCGGACGCGCAGAATGGGCGGGTCACACAGGAATTGCCGGGCAGGCACGATGCGTTGTCATCGTTAGCGACGTTCCGGGTATTGGCAGAAGGAGGCCTCTATGCGTCATGGACTGATTTTTTCCGGCGGCGGCATCGGCATGCACGAGATGGTCGAATGCGCCAGTCGGGCGGAACAGGCGGGCGTGGATTCGATTTACCTCACCGAAGCCTGGCGTAGCGGTTTCGTGGGCCTGGCCGCCATCGCCATGGCAACCGAGCGGGTGGAGATCGGCCCCTACATCCTGAATGCCTATGCGCGCTCGGTGTGGGTAACGGCGATGAGCGCCGTGGACCTCGACGAACTCAGCGGCGGGCGCCTGGTGCTGGGCGTCGGCAGCGGCAACAAGCACATCAACGATGTCTGGCAGGGCATTCCGCGCGAGCGGCCGATCCGCAAGATGGAGGAGTACATCACCCTGTTGCGCAAGGCCACCGGCACGCCGCTCGGGGAGACCCTGGACTGGCAGGGCGAGATGCACCGCATGAACTGGTCGCCTGCCGTAGCGCCGCTGCGGCCGGCCATACCCGTCTACCTGGCCGGCCTGTATCCCCGAATGGTCGCGGTGGCGGGACGGGTGGCCGACGGCCTCGCGCTGGGCGCGCTGCTGTCACCGGGCTACATCCGCGACGAACTGAAGCCCCGCTTCAGGCAGGCGGCGAGCGAAGCCGGGCGCGACCCGGATGCACTGGGCATCTACTTCGCCCCGTTCGTCTCCGTCGACGAGGACGAACAGCGGGCCAGGGATGCCGCCCGCTCGGCGATCTGCCGGCTTTACGATCCGCTGCCCCATCCCTACTACGACCACCTGCTGCGCGAGCAGGGCTTTGCAAAGGCAGCCGATGCTGCTGCGAAGCACGTGCCGGCAGGCCGCATCGAGAAGGCCATGGAGGCGATGGGCGACGAAGTGCTCGCCACGGTGGCCATCACCGGCACCGTCGAACAGTGCCGGGCTCAGCTGGCGCGATTCGAGGGAATCGTCGATCAGGCGCTGCTTGTCAACGTCAACTATTCCGGGGCCTCAAAGGAGGCATTGCTGGGCGCCTACCAGGCGCTGATCGAAGTGGCCTCCGGTAACGCAGGCTCCTGATACGCTTCAGCCGCACGCGGCTACCGCACTGAAATGACGGATCGCGAAGTCGGCTTCGCGATCGAGGAGGAGGTGGTGACCGCGCAGAAGCGCTCGGAGAGCACCCAGGACGTGCCGATCGCTTCGCTGTTCACGGCGTTCGATGCGCAGCGCGCAGGGCAGTCAGAACCCCGTGACTGAACTCGCCGGCAGGTTCAGGCTCGGAATGTGGGCACCTCGTCGTCGCCGGTTGCCCGGCAATGGAAAATCATTACAGGCAACCTGCAGTTTCGAGTTTCGCCAGCACTCCGTCAAACTCCTGCAGCTCGGGGGCAGGGCCGCGCAGGGGGCTGTTCGTCGTCGGCCCGGCGGCGGCCGACAGCCCGGCCAGGTAGCCGGGCAGGTTGCGCATGACGCCGTAACCCGATGTACCCGGCCACCCCAGGCTGTCCGCCAGGCTCGCCCGCCAGGCGATTTCGCCGGCCTGCCGGCGCGACAGCGGCTGACCTATTGCAATCTGATGAACGATCAACTGCCGCGGCGTGGCCGCACCCGGAAGGAAACCGGGTATGCGACCGCTTTCGGGTGCCCCGGATGATGACGGTTTCTCGAAATCTCGCGTAGCGAGAGTGACTTGCTTGTCGTAGGTCAGCCGGTCGATCGCAACCGTCAGCGACTTGCTGTTCCGTTTGACCGTAGGGGTGGTTTCCGGTGTGACCTGAAGCAGGGAGAGAACCAGGTAAGCCGCCTCAGGCGAAATTTCAGCCGACCTCGCCGTCGGATTCTCGATGAATCGGTACGCAAACAACACTGCTCTTTCGATCAGGTCGATAGCCCTGCAGTACTCACTGGACGTGGATGAATCGCCTCGCATTGCCGCCTGGTCGCGCTGCTCCCGCAACCGGAGGTAGGAGACGCACCAATTGAAATCGGGCGGCGTTTCTCGAGTGCTCGCGGAGGAGGCGTGGGCTTCGGGCATCGGGTCAGGCTCGGTTTCAGGACTGTCGGCCCCGTTTTCCGGCCTCGCCAGCGGCCCGATCGGCGTGTCTATGGTTCGGGCGGTGGATTGCAATGCCCGATCGGCCATGGCCAGCAACAGTCGCCTGTGGGCGGCTTGCAATTGCCAGACTCTGGTCAGATTGCCTTCGCTGATGGAATGGCGGACCAGCGCCCGGGAGGCCGTCCAGGGATCGCCGCCGAGAATGACCGAGGTACTCAGTTGCAGATAGTGCTCGTATTGAAATCTGGCGGCGATGGCCGCTGAAAGGTCATGTCGATCAAGCGCCCGGGCTACGATCGACTCCACGAGATGCATCTCGTGCCGTAGCCAGTGGTTCAGCCCTTCCCGGTCGGGCGGAAAGACTGAATGGCTCGCCGGCACGTTTTGTGCCACGGCGGTAAATTCCCGGTCGCGCAAACCAAGGTTGAACCGCCTGCGGTGGGTGATTGTGTCGATCTTGCTCAGGGCCTCGCGTATTGCGCTTTCCTTGCCCGGGTTTCGAGGCGTTGAGCCGGCCCGTTGTGCGAGGCGAGTCAGGGCATCGCGGGCGCCCACCGGCTCGAAGGCGCCCCTCTCGGACCCGTTCGGGTCGTGGCGCCGGTAATTTTCCATCACCTCGGTGTCGATGGCCTTGATGGCGTCGTCGTACGCACTGATGGCATAGGTGTCGCCGCGCGTGCGGGCCTGCTCCGAGCGCAGTTGCAGATTGGCGTAGGCCGCGGTCCAGTCGAACGGGGACGGCTCTTCAGGAGCTTGCGCCGCGACAGTAACTGGCGCAAACGGAGGGGGAGGCATGGGCGCGGGCACCGTGAGCGCGCTCCGGCCCGCGCCACCGGCGGGAGCGGCCTGGCGTGTCTTGCGCAAAATCTGGTGCGGGGTCTGCGCAGTCCGATCCCCCTCCGGATCTGCGATTCGGGACACGCGCCGGTCGGCGAATGACCCCTGTTGCGGCCTCTGCAGCAATTCCTGGAGCGATTTGCCTGCGTGGCTCCTGACGATCGCTTCCGCCGCGCCTCCATCTCCGCCCATGGCGCCCTGTCGACTCCGCTGCCGGCCGTTGTGTGTCAGTATTGACAATGAAGCTGGCCGAGGGTTCCCCGGAGTCGGTTTTCGTTCGGGCAGCACTGCCCGTGACAAAAGGGCGAGCGAAGTGACGATCCGCAAGCCCCGATTGAATCTTCCGACGACTTGGCTGTCCAACGAACCCGCTCGGTAAGAACGTTGCGGTGGCCATTGAGCGCAGTCGCGGCCTGACAACGCATGTTTCCGCCAGTGGCTGGTCAACCTGCTCCGCAACGGAGGGCGCCGCCGCGTACCATTGTGCGGCTGGCCTGCCTTCACTGATGAAAAAGGCGGAGTCAAACCGGGTGGTGGAGTCGAAAGCAGGGAGCGGAGCACCATGTATCGAGTATCTGCGACGAGCAACGGAGCCCTCGGTGGCGGTGGAGAAACGGCCGCGAACCCCATGGCCGGGAGGCCGCAAGGCCGGCACGGTGACCGGCGTGTGTCGGAAGCGCTGCAGGTGCCGCGTCCGAGCGTTATCCGGTGGCACGTGTCGGGCCGCGTAACGCCTGCTGAAGTGCATGGGGGCATCCGATCCCGAGTGGCGGCCGAGGTCCCCTACTCGATCCCCGTTGCGGGTGCAGCTGCATTGCCGCATCCCGGCCCCGGACACAGCGAAACGCCCTTGTCGTTGTTGTCAATGCCTCGACCGCCGGGTGATTCGCGCACCGTTCAGGGGTCCACCGGGAGTACGGTCGGGCCCCGCACCTCCTCGACCCCGTCTGAAGCAAGGGCCTCCGGCGGCGATCGTGAGCGGGAGGGATCGGTGCTTCCGCCCGCCCCGACATCAACGTACAAGTCGCAATGGCAACTGTTCGTCAGTTGGTGCGAAAAGCACCACATGCAGCACTGGCCTGCCAGCCCCGCGACGGTTGCGGACTATCTGACTGACCGCGCGGACCGGTGCAAGTCGGGGACGTTGAAAACAGCTCGAACCGCGATTTCGAGTACACACCGCGAGGCTGGGCTCGAGAGCCCGTGTGAAACGCGCCTGGTCAGGGAGACGATCAGGGATCTGTGTGAAGCCAAGGAGGGGCAACGCGACTTCAGAAGAAGTGTCGGTGGGATTTCTCTGGATGGTGCCGAAATTGAGACGATGCGGAACGCCGCGCTTGAACGTCGAGTGCGCGGCGTCGGGTTGGAGAGCGCAACAAGCGTCAG
>JAPOON010000583.1 GCA_026713405.1 Gammaproteobacteria bacterium | reverse complement strand
GCGAAAGAAGGCATCTACACCTATATCATCGCGCCGGGCATCGTGAAGACCCGCATGTCCATCGACTTCGCCGAAATGCAGGGCGGCGAAGATGCCGTGGCACAGACGCTGGCCATGGGCGAGCGGGTGCCTCCGGGCGAAGTGGGCGAGTTGATCGCCTTTCTGGCCGAGGGCCGGGTGCGCCACCTGTCGGGCGCAACCCTCGATGTCAATGGGTCGACCTATGTGCGCTGAACCGACGTGGACGGCATCATGAACGATGAACGGCTGCGGCAACTGTGCGACACAGGGGAGATAACCCGGGTGCTCAACGAATACTGCACTGCACTCGACCGGATGGACCTGCCGCGCCTTTGCGCCCTGTTCACGGAGGATTGCCTGGTCGAGTACGGGCCGGAGGAGTGGTTGCAGAGCCGCGGCGCCGCGAACCTGGAAGAGTCGCTTGCCCGCATGTGGCGGTGGGCGCGCACCTCCCACCACCTGAGCAACGTGCAAATCGAATTCACGTGCGCCGGCGAGGCCAGGGTGCAAAGCTATGTACAGGCCTGGCACGAGCGGCCGGACGGTTCCAGCGCCACCATTTTCGGGCAGTACCACGACCGCTTCGTGCGGCAGGACGCCGGCTGGAGGATCGCCGAGCGGCGCATGCTCATGAACGGCAGCGACAGCGGGTTTGCAGTGAACATCAATCCATTGGAACGCATGCCGCCTCCGGAAGGATGGCAGCCGCCCGCCGGGGCCGCGGGACGTTGAGAAAACGGTCCAGCGTTTTGCCGGGCCGTTGCGACACATGGTTGCCTGCACGGGCTTGCCGACCTTCGATTTCTCGCTTTTCGCACGGGTACGGGTACGCGAGATCACCAGCGAGAGCCCTTGTGCAGCCATGAATGGGTTGAGCATCTTTTTCGAGGGGCGGGAAATCCGCTGTCGGCCGGGCCTGTCCGTGGCCGCGGCCCTGACCGCTGCCGGCGAGCGCGAGATCAGGGAAGCGGGCCGCGGCGAAATGCGGGGCCTTTTCTGCGGCATGGGCGTCTGCCAGGAGTGCCGGGTGCTCATCGACGGCCGCAGCGGCATCCGGGCCTGCATGACGCCCGTGGCGGATTCGATGCGGATTTCCCGGATGCCTGAACTGGCCGCGCCGGGGGAGCATTCGCCGGAGCAAGCCGCCGGCCAGGCGCCGCCGGAAACGCCGGACCTGCTGGTCATCGGGGGTGGTCCGGGCGGGCTCACCGCAGCATCCGTGGCCGCCGAGGCGGGTGTCGAAGTCGTTCTGGTCGATGAGCGGCCCGCGCTCGGCGGTCAGTTTTTCAAACAGCCGGTAGCCGCGGCGGACCTGCCCGCGTCCCTGGCCGGCGATTCGCAGTTCGAGCGTGGCCGCAAACTGGTCGAACGGGCCAGGCGTTCCGGTGTGCGGATTCTGTCTGGAGCGGAGGTCTGGGGCGCATTCGCCCCGAACGAGTTCGGGATCGCCGACGGGCACGGCAGTTGGATCATGCGCCCACGGTGCACCATCGTCGCCACCGGCGCTTACGAGCGGGGCGTGCCCGTGCCGGGGTGGACCTTGCCGGGGGTGATGACTACCGGTGCAGCCCAGACCCTGTTGCGCAGTTACGGCGTACTCGCCGGCAAGCGCGTACTGGTGGCGGGGAACGGCCCGCTGAACCTGCAGGTGGCGCTGGAAATGCAGCGTGCCGACGTGGCCGTTGCGGCGGTGGTGGAGGCAGCCCGTCCGCCCGGATTGGCATCGCTGGGCGATGCCGCCGGAATGCTCCTCGCCGCACCGCGCCTGGCTCTCGACGGGCTCGGCTACCTGGCCGGGTTGAGCAAGGCGGGCGTGCCGGTGCTGTACCGGCGGGTACTGAAGTCGGTGGAAGCCGTCGACGGGCGCCTCGAGGCAACGCTCGCGCAGGTAGGCCGGGAAAGCGAACCGGCCGAACCGGCGCTTGCGGTGGACGCGGTTTGCGTCGGCTACGGCTTTCAGCCGAACAACGAAGTGCTCAGGTGCCTGGGTTGCCGACACCGGCATGACGACCTGCGCGGCCACCTGGTCACGGTGCGCGACGAGCATTGTCAAACCACCGTCGCCGGCATCTACGCCGTCGGCGATTGCTGCGGCCTGGGCGGTGCCCCGGCGGCATTGGAGGAGGGCGTTGTCGCCGCCTGTGCGGTAATCGAATCGCTGGGTGCCGATCTTCCCGCCGGGCATGACGGCGACCGTGCCGTTCGCAGGCTGCACCGGCACCGCAGGTTTCAGGCTGCGTTGTGGCGTCTGTTCGACGCGCCGCGTTACCAGACGGAACTCGCCGCACCCGACACGCCCGTATGCCGGTGCGAAAACGTTCGGTTGAGCGACATCGATGCGGCCCTCGAACAGGGCGACTCGACCATCGCCATGCTGAAACGGCGTACCCGCCTGGGCATGGGGCCTTGCCAGGGCCGCTATTGCGCGCCGGTTGCCGCATCCATCATCGAGCGCCACACCGGGCGCGCGGCGGAAGAATATTCCCTGTTCGCGCCCCGCGTGCCGATCAAGCCCGTTCGAATCGGCGACATTGCGGCCATCGGCGGCGGATCACCGGGTTCGGGCGGCTCAACGACAGCGACCAGGCCTGACTGACCAGGAAAGGTTTGGCTGGTCACGTCGAGTGCCGGTGGCCTATTCTGTCGCTGCCCCGCCGGACGGATCCGAGGAGATTGGCACGTGAACGGCACCTTGCCGAAGGTTCCCTATTCACCGCGTACGCAGTGGTACGTGGTGATCCTGTTGACGGTAGCGTCCACCCTGTCGTTCATCGACCGGCAGATCCTCAACGTCATGATCGGCCCCATCAAGCGGGACCTCGGCGGCATCAGCGATACCGAGATCTCGCTCATCATCGGGCTCGCTTTTTCGCTGGTCTATACCCTCGCGACCCTGCCCCTGGCCCGTGCCGCCGACCACCACAACCGCCGCAACCTGATTGCCGCCGGCATTTTCACCTGGAGCCTGATGACGGCGCTGGCGGGCAAGGC
>JAPOON010000582.1 GCA_026713405.1 Gammaproteobacteria bacterium | reverse complement strand
GATATAATTCACGGTCGCCTTTTCGGCGACCTCAAAATCCCTAAACCGACAAGCTCCTAGGGGGCTCGATCAGCGGAAACGCCGCTGTGCCTCTCGCGTATTCCCATACGGACGGCGGCGACGGATTCTACGACAACGTCACCACTGGGCGGCGCGAGAACGCGCGAACGGAGGATGCGGTGCGGTTGAGCGTCGTCCTGACACCGACCAGCCAACTCACCCTCACCGGCAAGTTCTCCTATGCGGAATACGACATGGTCAACGGTTCGTTCGGCGAGATCGCAAACGGCATCGGCCCGGCACTGGAACCCAATGACGGCGTCTTGAACTGGCGCACCAGCGCCGATACGTACCTGTCCGACCGGTCCGGCACGGTGTTGGGCAAAAGCGTCGATCCCGGCAGCGAGTCCGATTTCACCTCGGCCGTGGTGCAACTCGACTACGAACTCGAGAACGGCACGATCCTGTCCGCCATCGGATCCTATTCGGATTTCTACTACATCCTGAGCACGGACATCGACATGACCGTCGGGGGCTTTGTTCCGGGCGCCGTTTTCCCCATCGGCGTTTGGTCCGCGGCCGCCACCGAAACCGAAACCGGCACGCTGGAGTTGCGCGTGACCTCACCGAGAGGGCAAACCCTGGAGTACATCGCCGGCCTCTACTATTTCGACCAGGACTACTTCGAGCCGATCGGCAGTGGCACCGACGCGGTGCTCCTGGCCGGTGGGCCGGCTTCGCCTCTGGCACCGTTCTTCGACACGCTGAGCGGCGGGGAGGTGAACGTGGGCGAGACGATGTGGTCGGTTTACGGCGCGCTGACCTGGAATGTGTCCGACGCGTTCCGGATCACCGGTGGCCTGCGCTATACCGAGGATCGCAAGGATGCCACGCGCTCAGGCGTGTGCCTGATAAACGGCAGCGGAACTCCCACACCGATTCCCACAGGGGGCATCAACTGCCCGTCTATCGTTTCCGCCGATGGCGAAAAGAATCTGAGCAAACCCATGCCCGAGATCGCAGTGCAGTGGGACGCCTCGGAAAATGTCATGCTCTACGCCAAGTTCGGGCAGACGTACAAGTCCGGCGGATTCGCAACCGCTAACGCGACTACGCCGGAAACGTTCGTCTACGACCACGAAAAGGCAACGGGCATCGAAGTGGGGATGCGCTCGCGCCTGGCCGACAACCGCGTGGAACTGAACCTGTCGGCGTTCAAGACGGAGTACGACGCTCTCCAGGTCAACGGCTTCACGACGCTCCCCAACGGCAGCGTGATCACCACCATCGGCAATGCCGGCGAGGCAACGACCCAGGGTATCGAGATCGACGGTCGCTGGGCCGCGACCGATTGGCTGCAGTTCGCCGGGTCGCTCGCCATCCTGGATGCAGAGTACGACAGCTACGAAAACGCACCCTGTTCAAGAACGTCCCAGGCAGCGGGCCTGGCTGTATGCGACCTGTCGGGCGAAGCACTGCCGTTCGCCCAGGATGTGTCCGCGAACCTGTCGGCGGACCTGGATGTGCCCGTGAGCGACGCGTTGCGCCTGGTGGGCGGTGTCGTGGTTTCCATCGGCGACGACTACTTCTCGGATACGACGCTCGAGCCGGATCTGAGGAGCGACTCCGTGACCAAGCTGGCTGCACGCCTCGGCGTTGCAGACGCGAACGATACTTGGGAGATCGCCGTCTCGGGCTTGAACCTGACCAACGAGAAGGTGATTACGGGCAGTAACGTGCTGTTCGGATACGACATTGCTTATCTCGGCGCCCCGCGCACGATAATGTTGCAGGGGACGTATCGATTCGGAGGCAACTAACCGCCTGAATCTCGTCGGACTCAAATGACCGTTTCTGCGCCTTCCCTGCGGTAAGGCAACTCCGTCATTTGTGGCGCGGCGGCAGTCTTTCAAATATGGGACCCATCACCCGCCGCGATTTCATCAACTCGACGCTGGTCGGCGCAGGCGCATCGTTGCTGTCGGCCTGTTCGCCGATCGAGCGCGTCGAAAGCTCCCAAAGGGCACATCCGCCGCATGGGCCCCCTGCTGGGGATTGGTATGGCTTCGGCGGCATCGGTGACTACGCGGCTTCGCATGGCAACACCCCCGACGCGGTGCTCGCGGCGCACCGTATCCGCCATGGAGATTTTGATGCGGTGCGGCCCAATTGGGTCGACACCGGGGAGGTTTTCGATACGGTCATAGTGGGCGCCGGCCTCGCCGGTCTCGGCGCCGCGTACGAATTCGCCACCACGATGCCCGGTGCCGCGCGCTGCCTGGTCCTGGACGACCACCCGCTGTTCGGCGGCGAGTCGAAGCAGAATGAATTCTCCGTGGGCGGCTACCGGCTCACCGCCCCGCAGGGCTCCAACGGGTTTTCCATTCCACCCGGCGAAAGTCGGGATGACCTGGCCTACGCGGTGGGAGACGCGTACTACTACGACCGCCTGGGTGTCCCGCGGCAGTTCGCCTACAGCCCGCCCACCGGCGGCGCCGAGGCGATCCGTTTCGGTAACGACAACTACGGCTTCCTGCACTGGCTTCAGGACCGCATCGATGTCAGCCACTTTCAGGGGGGCGGAGGCGAGAGGCGGCACGCGCGCAACGTCTGGGACAACGAGTTGCGCGAGCTCGCCGTGCCGGGCCAGGTGCGCCGGTCGCTGCTCGAATGGTCCCGTACACGCGCCCGTCCCCATCCGCGAGAAGGCCTGGAAGCCTGGCTGGATACGCTGTCCTGCAAACAGTACCTGGAAGACGTTCTCGGCCTCGACCCCGCGGTCACCGCCTATGTGGACCCGATCATTGCCGCCGGGGTCGGGTCGGCCTGCGACACCACGTCCGCCTTCGTCCTGTACGCGACCGGGTTGCCCGGGTTCGGGGGCTATCACGACATTTACCTCGACCACCGGCACTCGTTTCCCGGCGGCAATACGGGTTTCGCCCGCTATTTCCTCAAGCGCACCATGCCGCGGGCAATTGCCGGCAACGATACATTCGAAGACATTCTCCCCGGCGCCGTCCGCTTCGATGAACTCGACCGGAATGGCGAGCGTATCCGGATGCGCCTTTCGGCCACCGTGGTGCGGGTCGAACACGACAACGCCGACCCGGCAGCATCGGACCACGTGTGGGTGAGCTATGTGAAAGACGGCACGGTCTACCGGGTGCGCGCCCGCGGCGTCGTGATGGCGTCGGGCGGCTGGGTCAACAAGCACGTAGTAAGAGACCTGCCCCAGGCGTCCGTTCGGGCGTACGGCTCCTTCAATCACGCCGCGTTCCTGGTCGCCAACGTGGCCCTCACGAACTGGCGCTTCATGCATCGGCTGGGTATATCCGCGTGCCGCTACGACGGCGACTTCGGTTTCGCCTGCAACCTGCGCAATCCCATGGCCGTGGGCGCCGATGTCCCGCCGCACGACCCGGGCAAACCAGCCGTGCTGACCTTCTACGTTCCCTTCATCACGCCCGGTGAGCCCGCCGCGGTACAGGGCAGCATCGGGCGGCTGCAATTGTTCTCGACGAGCTATGCCGACTACGAACGGCGAATCGTCCGGCAGATGAACGAGCTGTTCGCCGCCTCCGGGTTCGATGCCGCAACCGACATCGCCGGCATCGTGCTCAACCGCTGGGGCCATGCGTACGTGATGCCCGGGCCCGGATTCTTCTTTGCAAGGAACGGAGAACCTCCCGCGCGCGAGATAGCCGCTCGCCCCCACGGACGCATCGGTTTCGGGCACAGCGAACTGCAGGGCATGCAGCACTGGGGCCCGGCAGCGGCGGAAGGACGACGCGCGTTCAACGAGATTCGAGAACGAATTTGACCGCTATCGG
>JAPOON010000581.1 GCA_026713405.1 Gammaproteobacteria bacterium | reverse complement strand
GTGGAAGTGCCCATATTCCGCGCACAGACCCGAGACCTGGGCAAGGCGGAATTCGAACTGTGCCGCCAGGCCTGGGCGGTCGACTCACTGAAGCGGAGCTACGGCCAATTCGTCGGCCGTTACGCGCGCCTGGCGGAGGAGCAGGCCCCTGCGCCCGCTACGTCCTTCCAGCTGCGGCTGATGCTCATTCACGATTATCGCCGCATCGTTCTCACCGACCCGGAGTTGCCGTCCGACCTGCTCCCCGTGGACTGGCCCGGCGACAGGGCCCGGCAACTGGCCGCAGAGCTATATCACCGCTGGCTCCCCGCTTCAGATGCGTGGCTCGCCGAGACGCTGCAACTGGAAGAGGGGGCCTGGCCGGCAATGTCGCCCACCGCGCAGTCACGCTTCCGAGACGCGACCTGGACGCGCCGACTGGTGGCACTGGCCTAGCAGCTCAGGCGGGGGCCGCGATCTTCAATAGCTGCTTACCCTGGTTCTGCCCGGTGAAGAGACGCGTGAGCGTGGCGGGAATGTTCTCGAACCCTTCCTGCAGGTCGACCTGGTAAACCAGTTCGCCGCTCTGGATCCAGCCCATCAGTTCCTGGGCGGCGGCTGCGAAGCGGTCCATGTAGTCGATGACGATGAAACCCTCCATGCGGGCGCGCATGACCACGAGGTTCATCAGGTTGGCAGGCCCCGGCACGGGCTTGGTGGCGTTGTAGGCGGAGATGCCGCCGCACATCACCACCCGGGCGCGCATGTTGATGTGATTCAGCGCCGCTTCCAGGATGCCGCCGCCCACGTTGTCGAAGAAGACATCCACCCGGCTCGGGCACAGCTCGCCGATGCGGGCATCCACATCCTCGCTCTTGTAGTCGATGGCGGCATCGAAGCGCGCGTCGTTGGTGAGCCAGGCGCACTTTTCCGGGCCGCCGGCGATGCCGACCACGCGGCAACCCTTGATGCGGGCGATTTGCCCGGCCACGGAACCCGTGGCGCCCGCGGCGCCGGAGACCAGCACGGTTTCTCCGCTTTGCGGTTTGCCCAGGTCGAGAAGGCCCCAGTAGGCGGTCTGGCCGGTGGTGCCGAGTACGGAAAGGAGCATGGCCGGGTCGATACCGGCAGGCAGCTTCGACAGGTTCAGCATGCCGGCGGAGGGGTTGACGACGAGGAAGTCCTGCCAGCCACCCAGCGTCTGCACCAGTTCGCCGGTCTCATAGTCAGGATGATTGGATGCAAATACCTGCCCGACGGCCCCGGCACGCATGGGCTCGCCGATCCGGACGGGCGGCATGTAGCTTTCCCGGTCTTCCATCCACCCGCGCTGGGTGGGATCGAAAGAGAGGTACAGGTTGCGCACCAGCACCTCACCGTCACCGGGCTCGGGACCGGACACTTCCCGGTATTCGAAGTTTTCCGCGCTGACCATGCCGAACGGGCGCTTGGCCAGAATCCACTGGCGATTGACGTTCATGGGGGGTTCCTGAAAGTTGGCAGCCGGCGACTATAGCGCAATCCTGCCGTTTCGTTTGTCTGTATGCGCCGATGGGGTGTGCATGACCGCCGGCACGTATAATCCCGCGTTTTGCAGCGGGGTCGTTCGATGATCGAAGAACGGATAGCACTGGGCGGCGCGCCGGGTTCTCCTTACACCCGCAAGATGCTGGCACTGCTGCGCTACCGGCGCATTCCCTACCGGTTTCTGCAGAACCGGGTAACCGGCGAGCCGCCGGAAGGAAACCTGCCGAAACCCAAGGTGCGGCTGCTGCCGACTTTCTATCTTAGCGACGGGCGCGGAGAGCTGGAAGCGGTGGTGGACTTCACGCCCATCATCCGGCGCCTGGAGGGCATGGCGCTCGGCCGGTCGGTGGTCCCCGGCGACCCGGCGCTGGCATTCATCGATACCCTTGTCGAAGACTACGCCGACGAGT
>JAPOON010000580.1 GCA_026713405.1 Gammaproteobacteria bacterium | reverse complement strand
GGGGAGAAGCTGAGGTCTTACGGGCAGTGGTCCGACTATTCCGTGGTGGACCCGAAGACGATGTATCCGAGCAAGGTTGACGATGGTGACATCGATCTCGTCAACTACGTCGGCCTCTATGGCGCCAACGGCTGGACCGCCTACACCGGCGTCATCGACACGGCCCGGGTCAAGGCCGGTGATACCTTCGTTGTCTCCGCCGCTGCCGGATGCACGGGGCTCATGGCCGGGCAGATCGCGAGAATTGCCGGCTGCCGGGTAATCGGCATCGCCGGTACCGACGACAAGTGCAGGCTCATCCGCGATGAGTTCGATTTCCACGGCGCCGTCAACTACAAGACGGAAAACGTGTCGGCAAGGCTCCGGGCACTCTGCCCCGAAGGCGTCAATGTCTATTTCGACAACGTTGCGGGCAGCACCCTGGACGCCGTTCTGGAGAACATGGCGGTCTTCGGCACCGTCGCTGTCTGCGGCCTGCTGGCGAACTATGGGTCGGAAGAGCGCCTGCCCGGCCCGAAGAACTACGACCTGGTGCTGATGAAGAGGCTGAGAATCGAAGGGTTCTTCTCACCCGACTTCTATCATCGGGAGCATGAGATCAACCCGGTACTGAAACGATGGAGCGAACAGGGCCTGCTCAAGCTCCCCGTGCAAGTGACGCAGGGGCTTGAGAATCTGGTCGATGCCTATTCGAAGCTGTTCGAAGGGCGCAATGTCGGCAAGGTGGTGGTAAGCGTGTAGCGCCGCCCCGGGGCTTCAGCCGCGGGCTGTGAGCGTGTAGCCCAGGTCTGTCAACGGCATCGAGCGCACGCGCTGGCCGGTGGCCGCAAACATGGCATTGGCTACCGCGGGCGCCAGTGGCGGCAACGCCGGCTCGCCGAGCCCGGTCGACGGGTTCTCGCTCTCGATGAAATGCACGTCGATCTCGGGTGTCGGGGCGATGCGCATGACGGGATACTGATGGAAGTTGTCCTGTTGTATGACGCCGCCCTGCATGGTGATCTGCTGCAGGGCCATGGTGCTCAGGCCATCGATGACCGCCCCCTGCACCTGGCTCAAGGCGCCACTCCTGTTGATGATCGGGCCCACGTCGACCGCCACCCATACCTTGTTGACGCTGACCTTCCTGTCCTCCGTGACCGTCACCTCGGCGACCTCGGCCACGTGCGCGGCATGGCAGAAGTAGAACGACAGGCCCAGGCCGCTGCCTTGCGGCATGGTCCTGCCCCATTCCGCCTTTGCCGCGGCGAGCTTGATCACGTCAATTGCACGCCCGGTATTCAGCGCGTTGACGTTGCCTGCCTCGGTCCAGCGCGGATCGCCCATGAGTTCGAGCAGAAACTCCAGGTGATCCCTGCCGGCCAGCTCTGCAAGCTCATGAATGAAACACTGCTCCACGAACGCGTTGGTGTTCGAACCCGGTGCCCGCCAGGGGCCGCAGGGTGTGGCGATTTCCTTCATGCTGAGCCTGATGCGGGCATTGGGGAAGGCCACGGCCGGCAACTCGTTGCCGCGCAGCCCGGACCCCATGACGGGCTCGCCACCCTTGCTGAACCCGATGTAGTGTTGATCCCACGCTGCCAGCTTGCCGTCCGGGCCCACGGCTCCCTTCATGCTTTCGAAGCCACCGACGCGGAAGTGGTCATTGTGAATGTCATCGGTGCGTGTCCAGGTCAGCTTCACGGGAACACCCGCCCGGTGCGAGATGGCCATGGCTTCGGTCGCAAAGTCGTGCAGCGCCCGCCGGCCGAAGCCGCCGCCCATGCGCAGCGAATGCACCCGTACCTGCTCCGGTTTCATGCCGAACAGCCGGCCGGCGATCTGGGTCACCCGGCCGGGCGCCTGGCTGCCGAGCCAGACCTCCAGCGAATCGGGCTCGCCATGGCTGCCTTTGCGGTAGTCGGCGGTGCAGTTCATCGGCTCCATGCACACATGGGCCACGAAAGGAAACCGGTAGAAGGCCTCTGCCACACGGTTCTGTTCATCGGCAAGCGCCGTGTCGACTGCCTCGTTACCGGCAAGAACCTTGCCGCCGCCTTCCCGGGCCGTGTGCTCGGCCCAGGCGGTCATGTCGGCCCAGTCATCGGCCGATGCCAACGATTCGTCCCACTCGACCTTGAGCCTGCTGCGGGCATCGAACACCGACCAGGTGTCGTCGCCGATGATCGCAACGCACCGCGCAAGGCGGCCACACCGCTCAGGAACCACACGCTGGTCTCGCCTGCGGCCGCATTGGGCTGCAGGATGAAGGCATCGTTGACGCCGGGCAGGCGCTTGATTTCACTTTCGTTGAAACTCACCGCTCTGCCCCGCTACGCGGACACCGTACGTAGGTGGCGTATTTCATGCCCGGCACATCGACGTCTATGCCGAATTCGGACAAGCCCGTGGCAATGACAAGATTGTCCACGCCACTGACCGAAGTGCCGATAATGGTGTAGTCATCGGGGTTCCTGTAGGTCAGCGTATCGGGGTCAGGCACGGTGCTGCTCCGCCGCCAGCGTGGCGAGCTGACGAAAGAGCGTGCCTGCCCGAGGTGTGCACGACCCGGCTGTCCTTCGCCTTGCAGACCTTCTCGGTCGACTTCCATCAAGAGCGCGGCGCCCGATGAGCATCTCGCGCGCGGATGCGCCGACACGCCGCATGGTGTCGATGTTCCGGGGCACCGACGTGGACCCGCCCGGCGCTCTGACGTCCGAACCTGTCTGCATCGACGGGTGCGTCCAGGACCTTCACGTCCTCCCAGCGCGCGCCCATTTCTTCCGCGATGATCATCGGCAAGGTTGTCTTGATCCCTTGCCCCATCTCCGGAATGCTCGAGTAGATGGTGACCTGGCCGTCGCGGTCGATCTGCACGTAGACGTTGAGTTCTTTCGAGCCCACGAGCGCGTTGTCGTGTGCCGGTGCGGCGCTTGCCGGCAGCGTTGCGCGCAGCATGAGGCCGCCCCCCGCAATCGCCGAGACCTTCAACCATTGGCGCCGGTTGAGCCTGGATATTGTCGTCATTTTCAGGCTCCGGCAGCTGCTTTGCGGGCCATGGCAGCGCTGTGCACCGCCTTGCGGATTCGAATGTAGGTGCCGCAGCGGCAATAGTTGCCGGCAAGCGCCTCGTCGATGTCGGCATCGCTTGGCTCGGCATTGCTTTCGAGCAGCGCCGCGGCGCTCATGATCTGCCCCGACTGGCAGTACCCGCACTGGGGCACGTCGTGTTCGATCCAGGCTGCCTGCAGGGGATGCAGATTGCCCTCGGCAGCAAGCCCCTCGATGGTCGTGACCTCCCCCGCAACCGCCGATACCGGCATGACGCAGGAACGCATCGGGACGCCGTCGACCCGTACCGTGCAGGCGCCGCATTGCGCGATGCCGCAGCCGTACTTGGTTCCGGTGAGTTTCAGTTTGTCACGCAAGACCCACAAGAGGGGCATTTCGGGCCGGACATCCACGTCCTGTTTCCGCCCGTTGACAGTCAACCTGTACCTGGCCATTCGCTCCACCCAAGAGAAAAGAAAAGTCCGGCTCGATTCGACAGCGTCCGGATCCGGCACGCTACCTCATGTGGCCCGAGAATCCGAGTCACAAAGATACCGAATACCTGGTGGGCGACCGGG
>JAPOON010000579.1 GCA_026713405.1 Gammaproteobacteria bacterium | reverse complement strand
GGTTCCGCGAGCATTACGGAAACCCGCATCTGGTTCCCCGACCCCTGGCCCAAGAAACGGCACCACAAGCGGCGCCTGATCCGCCCCCCATTCGCCGCTACGCTGGCAGACCGTCTTGTGCCCGGCGGCATCCTGCGCATCGCGACCGACTGGGCGCCCTACGCCGAGTGGATTGGGGAAGTGCTGGCTGCCGAGTCGGCATTGCAGCCGTCAGCAGCTTCCGGCGAGCGCCCGGAAACCCGTTTCGAGGCGCGCGGCCGTCGGCTGGGCCACGCGATTCGCGAATTTCACTATCAGAGGAAGTACTGAACGAGGGTGTCCAGGTGCTGCAGGCCGTGCGGGGTTGCCGCGATGCGGTCGCGTTCCGTGAGGCCGAGGTCGGTGGTCTTTTCCCAGATGGGTTCCACCTTGCTCCAGGGCAGCCCGGTGCGCGTCTCGAACAGACTCCGCTCGACGCCGCCGACCAGGCGCAGGGCATTCATCATGAATTCTCCGGGCAATTCGGCCGGGTTCACCTGTATCGTTTCCGTACTGCGGGGATTCTGCAGGTACAGCCGCGGCTGGCGGGGGTTGCGCGTGCGCAGGGTTGGCCGGCCGGAATGCGGCCCGTTCGGCGTTGCGATGTCGCCCCGGCGCGGCCGTTCAGCGGAGGTAGGGGCATGGTCGCCGGTGGGCTCGGGTGGTGGAGTCGTTGTCGTGCCGGTCGCGCCGTGCTTGCCGTGTGCCCCGGCGCCGAGTCCGAGATAGTCACCGAAGGACCAGTAGACCAGGTTGTGCAGGCAGGCTGACCCGGGCCGCGCGTAGGCTGAAATCTCGTAACGCGCGAATCCAGCCTGTTCCAGCAGCGCGCGCCCCGCGTCTTCCATGTCGGAAATCGCCTCTTCCCCGGGCAGGCCGGGGGGCGGGCGCCGGGCAAATTCAGTTCTCTGTTCGATCGTAAGCTGGTACCAGCTCAGGTGGTCCGGCGAGCAGGCGATGGCCGCTTCCAGGTCGGCCACCGCCTCCGCCGCCGTCTGGCCCGGCAGTGCGTACATGATGTCCAGGTTGATGTTGTCAAACCCGCCGTCGCGGGCGGCCTCGAAGCAGGACCTGGTTTCATCCGGGCCATGAATGCGCCCGAGCCGGGAAAGATATTGCGGCGAAAACGACTGCGCGCCGATCGACAGCCGGTTGATGCCGGCGTCGCGACAGGCGGCCAGGTCGTCCCGTTCGGCAGCGCCGGGGTTGGCTTCCATGGTGATCTCGGCGCCGGGACGGAGCCACGGACGGAAGGTGTCGATGAGCGACCCCAGCGCCCCGGCGGAAAGCAGGCTGGGTGTGCCTCCCCCGAAGAACAGGCTGTCGAATCGCCCGGCATCGTCAACGCCGGATTCGCTGGCGCGGGCGCGAAACTCGCTGGTCAGCGCGCCGACGTAGGTGTCTTCGGGAAGTTCGCCGTCCAGGGGATGCGAATTGAAGTCGCAGTACGGGCACTTCTTCACGCACCACGGGAAGTGGACGTAAAGGCCGAGTTGCGGCGGTTGGGCAACGGCGTTGCCGGTCGTGCCGCCGGCGGACTCGGGCCGCCCGCCGGATGCATGCTGAACGGAGGACACGCCCGGCCTCCCTTCAATCATGGTCGCCGGACGACCCGTGTCGCCTGCGCAGGGCAGCCAGCAGCGCCCGGGCGGCCTGTCCGCGATGGCTCAGTGAATTCTTCAGTTTCGGATCCAGTTCCGCGGATGTCAGGCCAAGTTCCGGCACCAGGAAGTGGGGGTCGTAGCCGAAGCCGTTTTCGCCCCTCGCTGCATCGACGATGGTCCCCTGCCACTCCGCGGCGGCGATCAGGGGCACCGGGTCGCCGGGCTCGTCGACATACACCATTGCGCAGCAGAATCGTGCGCGGCGGTCAGAGATCCCGGCCAATGCCGCGATGAGCTTCCGGTTGTTGGCGCCGTCGTCCCGCGCGGGGCCTGCGTAACGTGCGGAATGGACGCCGGGTTCGCCGCCCAGGGCGTTGACGGCGAGGCCGGAGTCGTCGGCGATGGCGGGCAGCCCGGACCCCTCGCTCGCGTGGCGGGCCTTGGCCAGGGCGTTCTCAACGAAGGTACAGGCGGTTTCCGGCGCACCCTCAAGCCCCAGTTCGCCCTGGGCGATCAGTTCGATGCCCAGCGGTGCGAGCAGTGCCCTGAGTTCCCCCAGCTTGCCGGCATTGCCGCTTCCAAGAACGACCTTCTTGCCGCCACCTCAGGCCACACTGCCGTTGCGGAGGCCGCTTCCATGCGTCATCGGGGCCGCTGTCCAAGGCATCG
>JAPOON010000578.1 GCA_026713405.1 Gammaproteobacteria bacterium | reverse complement strand
CGCCGAGGCCGCCGCTGGGAGCGGTGCTGCTGGCCCGGAAAATTCCCGATACCGGCGGCGACACCCTCTGGGCGAGCATGACGGCCGCCTACGAAGGCTTGCCCGGCGAAATGCGGGACAGGCTGTCCGGACTCACGGCCGTGCACAGGGGCAGCCTGGCCGAATACCGGGCCGCCCTGGGCGATCACGTACCGCTGGATCCCGACAGCGAGTGGGCTGACCCGAATCCGACGGCCGAACATCCCGTCGTGCGCAACCATCCGGTCACCGGCAGGAAGAGCCTGTTCGTGAGTTCGTCAGACACCCGCTCCATCAAGGGGTTGGAGCCGGAGGAAAGCTCGGCCCTCCTGGACAAGCTGTTCCGGCACGCCGAGGCACCGGAGTACCATGTGCGTTTCCGCTGGCGGGTGGGCGATGTCGCCTTCTGGGACAACCGCTGCACGCAGCACTATGCAACGGCCGACTACTGGCCGAAGCAACGGACCATGCACCGGGTGACCGTGGAAGGCGACCGGCCCTATTGATACCGTAGCGACATGATCCGGATGGTAGGGATGGGATTGGGCTACCCGTCTAGATTGCGAAGCTCATGAAATCCTGGCGAACCCGCAAGCGATGAAGGTGGCGGACTACTGAGCCGATGGCCGGGAAGCAACAGACATGGACCGGGCGGCACCGTCTCGACAGCGGTCCGGTCGACGTCTCCCATATCCTTTCCTCCGAGGCGTACGATGCCGAACGCCGCGATGTCTTCGGCCGCTTCTGGCTGAACGCGGGAAGGGTCGAGGAGGTCCCCAATCCCGGCGACTACGTGGTCAAGCCCATCGAGATAGCCCATACCGAAGTAATGATCGTTCGCGGCAACGACAACGAACTACGGGCGTTCCACAACCTTTGCGCACACCGTGCCAACCGGGTCACCCGGCGTTTTCGGGGCCAGGCCGTTCGCTTCGTCTGCCCGTTCCACCATTGGACCTACGACCTGGACGGACGACTGCTCAAGGTCACCGACGAGGATCAATTCTTCGATCTGGATCGATCCGGTCTCGGCCTGAAACGCGTGGCCCTGGAGACCTGGCAGGGGTTCCTGTTCGTAAACCTGCAAACCGATCCGGAGCAGGACCTGCGCTCGTTCCTGGGAGAGGTCGCCACGCGTCTCGATGCATACCCCTTCGCTGCACTGGCGCATACGGTAGGCTACGACGTTGAGGTCGAGGCCAACTGGAAGCTGTCGCTGGATTCGTTCCAGGAAGGCTACCACGTGCCCTTTCTGCACCGGCAGTCCGCCGGGCGGGGCTACGTGAACAGCGAACGGCCGTTCATCCACGGGCTGGACTTCGCGTTGTACGACTACCATCGGGCAGCGTCCTTTCCCGGCGGTTCGGCGATGCAGCCCACCCTGCTCGAACAGGTCGCCTTTCAGTACGGCGCTTCGGTGACCAGCGTCGAGGATGCGGGCGCACACACCGTTCCGGAAGGGCTCAATCCTGCGGGCGCCGAGGACTGGGCCTTCGACCTGTTCGTTTTCTTCCCCAATTTCATGCTCTTTGCGTTCAACGGTTTCTGCTTCACCTACAACTTCTGGCCGAAGGGCCTGACGCGGACACTGTTCGAATTCAACATCTACATGCCGCCGCCCCAGAACGCGGGCCAGCGCTTTGCCCAGGAACTGGCCGTCTGCGGGCTGCGCGACACCCTCATGGAGGATGGGCCCACCCTCGAGGCGATCCAGAGCAACCTGCGCTCGGGGGTGAAACGCGCCTATATCCTTCAGGATCAGGAGGTACTGGTGCGGCACAGTCACCATGTCTTCGAGCGGCTTCGTGCTGCGTCCGGAACGGCGGCTTGACGGGCGCCGCGGCGATTGTGGCGGAGCGACTCCTGCCCTGCGCATTCGAAGACCTCGAAGGCTTCGCTCGAGATTGGGCGCTGGCCACCGAGTCGGAACGGCGCCGCAAGCGGCAATCCACGGATATGGAGACGACCCGTGTGTTCTACGACCGCATGACGGAACGCATCGGCGACATCCTCGGCTATCTCAATGAACTGGACCTGCACGCGCTGCCGGCGGAGGCGCGCAACCTGCTGCACATGACGCTGTCTCTTGCCGAAGTGGGGCTCGCTGTCGAGATCTACAGGCAGCCGGCGGTCACCGATGGATTTCCCGCCGACCGCTTCAGGTTACGCCGCCTTGAAAATTGAAAGCAGCTTTCTGGTCCCGGCACCGCGGGACCGCGTCTGGCGGTTCATCCAGTCCGCCGAGGAGGTCGGCGCCTGCGTTCCCGGCTGCGAAAGCGTGGACGTTGTCGGTGACGGCAAATTCAAGGCGCAGGTCAGGGTGAAGGTGGGCCCGATCAAGGCACTCTTCAACATCGACATAGAGAGGACGGACGAAGAGCCAATGGAGTCTGCATCGTATTCGACCCGGGGCGAGGAAGGAGGCAGGGCCAGCCGCCTGAGCGCCAGGAGCCGGTTGACCCTGCGGGCGGTCGAGAACAGCGAGACGGAAGTCGCCTACGCCTCCGAGATTTCCATCGCCGGACGGCTGGGGCGGTTCGGCGCCGGCGTGATGAAGAAAAAGGCGGACGATCTGGGCAGACAGTTCGCGCGGGCGGTGCGCGAACGCATTGCGGAAACTCCGGTGTGATCTACCTGGAACCGGAAAGCGTTCCCGAAGCCGTGGCGGTGCTCGCCGGCGACGAAGACGCCCGCTGCCTGGCCGGAGGCCAGACGCTGGTGGCGATGATGAATGCCGACCTGGTAGAACCATCCACCCTGGTGGGTTTACGCCGGATCGCCGGCCTTAACGAAATCCACGGTACTGAAGGCGTGCTGCGCATCGGCGCCATGGTTACCCACACGCACCTTGCCGACGAGGAGCGCCTTGTGGGCGCCCGGGCAGTCGTGAAGGACGCGGCGCGGCAGATCGCACATCCCGCCGTTCGCAACCGGGGGACCATCGGCGGGGCGCTCTGCCATGCCGATCCCCAGGCAGACCTGCCCGGGGCGCTGGTTGCGGCCGGCGCGCACGTCGAAGTCGCGAGCACCGAAGGGGTGCGCACGGCGCCCGTCGACGGGTTCTTCGTGGACTATCTCGAGTCCTCGCTCGAACCCGGAGAGATGCTGACCGCGGTGCTGATTCCCGAGGGGCCGGAAGGCGCCGTTGGCGCCCATCTCAAGTTCAGCCGCACGGATGGCGATTACGCCATCGTTTCCGTGTCCTCGGTTATCGCCATGCAGGCTGGCGTTTGCAGCTACGCCAGGGTCGTGGTGGGTTCGGCCGGGCCGGCACCGCTGCATCTCGATGAAGCCGACGCTCTCCTGACCGGGTCGGGTCTCGACGATGCCGTATTGCTGAAAGCCGGCGAACTTCTGGCTGCCGCCGCCGACCCGGTAGACGATGTGCGCGGAAGTTCGGACTATCGGCGCCTGCTCATTCCCGGCCTGCTGGCACGGGCTGTCGGCGCCGCCCGGGAGCGATTCGATGGCTGAGAAAGTACCGGTTGCCCTCTCCGTGAACGGCCGGGACCGGCAGATTCTTGTCGAACCTCGGCAGAACCTGCTGCAGACACTGCGGGGGGAACTGGGGCTGACGGGCGCCAAGTGCGGTTGCGGGCACGGCGTCTGCGGCGCCTGCACCGTGCTGATCGACGGCGAGGCGGCGCTGGCCTGCCTGACGTTGACGGTTGCGCAGGCCGGGCGTGAGATCGGCACCATCGAGGGCCTGGCGGACGATGAGGCCTGTGCAGGGCTCCTGGCGGCATTCGTCGACTGCGGCGCCCTGCCATGCGGTTTCTGCACGCCTGGCATGATCGTTGCGGCCAGGGCGCTGTTGCAGCGCAATCCGCGGCCGACCGTGGAGGAAATCCGGCACGGGCTCGGCGGCAACGTCTGCCGTTGCACCGGCTACGTCAAGATCGTCGATGCGGTCCGCTCGGCGAGCGGGTCGATGCAGCCATGAGCGCACCGGGCGGCTCTGCAGGCGGCGTGCCGTTCGGCGATGCCGTCGGCAAACGGGTGCCGCGGCTGGAGGCGCGCGAAAAGGTTGTCGGCCGTGCGCTCTATACCGACGATCTGTCCAGGCCGAACATGCTCCAGGCGGCGCAGCTCGGCAGTCCGTACGCCCACGCGCGCATCGTGTCCATCGACACCGGCGCGGCAGCGGCTCTGCCCGGTGTCAAGGCGGTGCTGACGGGGCGCGATTTCCCCCGCAACTACACCGGCATGTTCCTGATGGACCAGTTGCCGCTGGCGGTGGACAAGGTCCGCTACGCCGGCGAGCCGGTAGCCGCCGTGGCTGCGGAAGACCTCGCGACGGCCCGGGAAGCCCTGCGGCTGATCGACATCGAGTACCAGGAACTCGACGCCGTTTTCGACCCTGTGGAGGCTCTGCAGCCCGATGCGCCCGTCATCCATGAAAACCGGGAGAGCTATGAATGCCACTACGAGTTGCCGCCCGAACCCAATGCGGTCTGCTACTCGGAATTCAAGGAAGGCGATCCGGAGCAGGCCTGGCCCCGATGCGATGTCGTCGTGGAAAACGAATACCGGCTGCCCGCTCAATACCACATGTACCTGGAACCGGTTTCCACGCTTGCCGAGGTGGATTCGAACGGCAAGGTGACCCTGTGGTCGTCCATGCAGGGAGTGGCCCGGGTGCAGATGCTCACGGCCCGGGCCCTGGGGCTGCCGATGTCCAAGGTGCGGGTGATCGCTCCTCGCGTGGGCGGCGCATTCGGCGGCAAGTGCGAGCTGACCAACCAGCCGGTCACCGCGGCGTTGGCGATGGCCGCCGGGCGGCCGGTGAAGATGACGCTCAGCCGCGAAGACGACATGACGATGATGAAGTCCCGGCACGCGGGCACCATCCGCGCCAGAACCGGAGCCAAAAAGGACGGGACGCTCGTCGCACGCAGCGTGGAATTCGTTCTGGACGGCGGCGCCTATGCGGACGAGAGTTCGGCGGTCTCCGCCGTATGCGCCTTCTTCAGCCGCGGGCCCTACGTCATTCCGAACATGCACGTCCGTTCCTGGTCGGTTTACACGAACCGGCTGCGGGCCGGCGCCATGCGCGGATTCGGCAATCCCCAGGCGACGTTCGTCAGCGAGGCGCAAATGAACGAGCTGGCCGCGGCCCTGGACATGGATCCCCTGGACCTGCGGCTCAAAAATGCGCTGGACGAAGGCGATGCCTGGCTCGGCGGCAGGTCCGTTGGGGTACCCAGCCTGAAGCAGTGCCTTGAGCGTGTTCGCGAGGCCAGTGACTGGCGCAACCGCCGCAAACGGCGCGCATCGGGCCCCGGCAAACGGCGCGGTGTCGGCATCGCGGGGTTCGGCCATACCTGTGCGCTCCTGAGTGCGGGGGCTGCCGTCAATCTGAACGAGGACGGGACGGTTACGGTCAATACCGGTGCGGTGGATATCGGCCAGGGAAGCGATACCGCGCTCGCGCAGATCGCTGCCGGTACGCTGGGCCTGGACCTCGATCAGGTCAACTACGCCAATCCGGATACGGACAGCTCGCCCTACAACTATCAGACAGCCGCCAGCCGCACGACGTTCATGGTGGGCAATGCGGTCGCGCGAGCGTCCGCGCAGGTTCGCGACAAGGTCCTGGAGCACGCCGCGGCGATTCTCGAGAGCGAGGTCGACCGCCTGGAACTGCGCCCCGGGGGCAGGGTGGGAATCAGGGGCATATCCGATGAGGAGATCCCCTTTGCCGCAGTGGCGGGCCGTGCCCTGTACATGGCGGGTGGCCCCGTTTCGGGGAGTTCCAACTGGCTTTACGAACCGGCGGAAGGGCTCGATCCGGAGCGCACCAGCACCCGGGGATTCGTGGGCATAGTCGCCGGCAACGGCGTATTCTGTTTTGGCGCCCAGGTGGTGGAGGTGGAAGTCGACGAGGTCACCGGCAAGGTGGAGGCTCTCGAAGTGTGGTCGGCACACGATGTCGGCCGCGCCATCAATCCGGACCTGGTCGAAGGACAGGTCCAGGGTTCCGTCGTGCAGGGCCTCGGTTATGCCCTTACGGAAGAACTGGTCTGGGACGGCGGCGACCTGATCAATCCGACCATGATGGACTACAAGGTACCGGGAATGGCCGATGTTCCGTACGGCATACATACGATCCTGCTGGAAATTCCGGAACCCGGTGCGCCCTTCGGGGCCAGGGGCGTCGGCGAGATGGCACTGATGGGAACGGCGCCGGCGGTAACCGGTGCGATCGCCCACGCTACCGGTACGCCGGTCAATCAACTGCCTGCGACGCCTGAACGGGTCTTGCGCGCAATTCGGGAACGCGCCTGAAATACTGATCGAATCCCCGCACCGGATTGCCTGCCCAGAATTACGCACCCAGACAGAGCACCCTTGCTGCGACTGCTCTCACCGATTTGCCGTGGCACTGTGCTCCAACACCGTTCGGTCGCACCACTTTGTGTCGATGGGGAACCCGGAGGGAAATCGAGGGCTGGCGCTTCGGGCTGTGTGTCGCTGGTAGGGAAAATCCCGGCGCCATCGTCATTATTGTTGGAATTCTCATCGCCGCGGGAATCGGGATTCCTGGGAGGAATGGGGATCAAGGGAGGAAAAGATGAGCTCTAGGGGTCTATTTGCCGGATTCCGGTTCGGCACGGGTTGCATGCTTGCAACGGTCATGGCGTTTCCCGGCCTTTCAGTGTTATCCGTCGAGTCGCGCGCACAGGCGTTGGAACTCGAGGAAATTCTCGTCACGGCTCAGCGGCGCGACGAAGACAGGCAGGACGTCATCGCCTCGCTGACGGCGCTGGAGGGACAAAGCCTGGTCGAAAGCGCCATACAGGACGTCACCGACCTGCCGCTGTATGTGCCTGGTCTGATCATCAGCCAGATCGCTGCCAGCCAGATCTCGTTGAGGGGCATTTCGACCCAGGCGCAGAGCGTCGGCGGCGATCCAGGCGTTGCCAGCTACAAGGACGACATCTATCTGTCCCGGCCCGGCATGGCCTATGTCAGCTTCTTCGACACCGAGCGCGTGGAAGTGCTGCGCGGGCCCCAGGGCACCCTGTACGGACGCAACACCACCGGCGGCGTTCTGCACATCATTTCCAGGAAGCCCGATGAAGAACTCGGCGGCTACCTGATCGGCCAGTACGGCCGGTTCGACAAGCGGCGCTTCGAGGGGGCGGTGAACGTTCCGCTGTCGGACGAGTTCGCTTTCCGGGCCGCCGGCCTCTACCACAAGCGCGACGGTTACCTGAAGAATCTCTATGACGGCAAGCGCGTCATGGATGCCGATGAGTACGCGATTCGCCTCACCGGCCAGTGGACCGGTGAGAACGCGATGGCCGTACTGCAATACGAACACACGCAGACGGACAGCGTGATCGATCCGTTCAAGGCATTGACCCCTGGTCTCGCCAACTTTGCCTTTGGGGGATACAGCCCGATCGACGAGTGGGACGAAGTCAACCAGAACTATCCCCTGATCGACGACAAGACCCTGCATGCCGTCACCCTGCGCATCGACTGGGATTTGAGCGAGCAGGTCACGCTCACCTCGATCACCGGCTGGCGCGACTTCGATGTCTACGAACGCAACGACCTGGACGACACGCAAGTTGAACTGGCCTCGTATTTCGGCGACATGTATGCCGAGACGTTCCAGCAGGAATTCCAGCTCAACTACACCAACGACAAGCTGACGCTGATCTCGGGCGCGTTCTTCTGGTGGGAGGAAGCCGAGCAGATTCTCGATTTCCCGTTCTTCCCACCGGGCGTGCTGCATTCGCTGCCCCATGTCGAGACCTTCTCATGGGCCGTTTTCGGCCAGGCCACCTACAGCATGAGCGACCGGGCGCGGCTGACGCTGGGCCTGCGCTATACGGATGACAAGAAAGATTTCACCAACGAGCACGGTTACGTACCGTTCGTGCCGCTCGCCTTCCAGGACGTCCAGGGCAACTACGATGCGGTCACCGGCCGCGTGGCTCTCGAATTCGACCTGAGCGATGACATGCTGGGCTGGGTTTCGGTGTCGCGGGGCTACAAGGGCGGCGGTTCCAACGGCGCCGGCATCGCGCCGCCGTTCGACTCGGAATACCTCATGGCCTACGAAGCGGGAATCAATGCCAACTTCGCCGACAACCGGGTGGAGGTGAACCTGACCGGGTTCTATTCCGATTACACCGACATGCAGGTGCAGCGCATCGTCAGCATCGGTTCGGTCATCGACAATGCCGGAGAGGCGTCGGGCGGGGGCGCGGAACTGGAGCTGCGGGCGTTGCTCACCGACACGGTGAGCCTGAACCTGGGCATCTCCGTGGCTGACATGAAATTCGATTCCTTCCTGTCCGCGGACCCGGTCGAACCGGCTGCCGGCATCAAGGAACTCGGCGGCAACGAGCTGCCGCGGGTTGCCCCGTTCACAGGATCGGGCAGCCTGAACCTGGCTCTGCCGCTTGCCCACGGCGGCACGTTGAACGCCAGCTTCGAGGTACAGCACCAGGGCCGCATCTACTTCGACCAGTTCAATCGCGAGATCAACTCCCAGAAGGCGTTCACGGTGATCAACGCGCGGGTCAGCTACGACAGCCCCGAAGATGTCTGGTACGTGGCCGCTTACGGCAAGAACCTGGCGGACAAGAAGTACACCGAGAGCCGTTTCGAGATCGCCGAACTCGGCGGGACGGTCTTCGGAGTCCTCGGACCGCCGGTCGAATATGGTGTGGAGGTCGGTTACAACTTCTGACCGGATGAGCAACGACCCTGTTCCGGGTCCCCGGGTGCAGCCAAGGGGCCGGTGAGTTGACCGGCCCCATGCCGCCATGCGCCCGGCTGCCGGCCGACGGCCGCTGACCCTTGGACGG
>JAPOON010000577.1 GCA_026713405.1 Gammaproteobacteria bacterium | reverse complement strand
GAGGCCAAACGGCGGGCGGAGGGACTACGGCAACGCACCATCCTGTTCGTCGACGAGGTGCACCGGTTCAACAAGGCGCAGCAGGACGCCCTGCTGCCGCACGTCGAGAACGGCACCATCATCCTGATCGGCGCAACCACCGAGAACCCGTACTTTGCGGTCAATCGCGCGCTGACCAGCCGCAGCCGCATCTTCCAGTTGCGCTCGCTGGACGACGCCGACCTGCACGCCATCGCCGAACAGGCGCTGGGGGATTCGGAACGCGGCTACGGCGGACGCTGGGTGGATGTACAGGTAGATGCTCTGACGCATCTGGTGAAAGTCGCCAACGGCGACGCGCGGGGCGTTCTGAATGCCCTCGAATTGGCCGTTGAAACCACCCCGCCGCAGGCCGACGGGCAGGTCGTGATCGACATGCAGGTGGCCGAGGAGAGTATCCAACAGCGCGCCGTCCTGTACGACAAGGAGGGCGACTACCACTACGACACCATTTCGGCCTTCATCAAGTCGCTGCGCGGTTCGGATCCCGACGCGGCGATGTATTGGCTGGCCAAGATGGTGTACGCAGGGGAGGACCCGCGCTTTCTGTTTCGGCGCATGCTCATATTCGCCAGCGAGGACGTCGGGCTTGCCGATCCGCAGGCGGTGACAGTCACCTTGGGTTGCGCCACAACTTTCGACCGCGTCGGCCTGCCGGA
Organism: Gammaproteobacteria bacterium; assembly: GCA_026713405.1. The sequence goes on along the minus strand of JAPOON010000577.1, from coordinate 820 downwards.
AGGCCGCTTCCCCCTGGCGCAGGCGGCGCTCTACCTGGCCACGGCGCCGAAGTCCAATTCGGTTTTCGCATTCTTCGATGCCCTGGGGGCCATCGAGAATGAACGCGAGGGCGACGTGCCGAACCACCTCAAGGACGCCAGCCGGGACGCCAGGCAGTTCGGACATGGCGAGGGATACCTCTACCCGCACGCCTACCGCGACCACTGGGTTGCGCAGCAGTACCTACCCACCCACATGCAGGGCAAGGTGTTCTACGAACCGGGTGATCTAGGTTACGAGCAGGGCATCCGCCGGCAGGTGGTGGGGCACCGCGAGGCGCAGCTTGAAGCGATGCTTGACATTGACGGCGAGGCTGGCGGCGAGGTGTTCACCTTTAGCGAAGCCGGCGGCGCCCACGATCGCTGGCTGCAGCGCACGGTCAGCCGTGTCGGGGAGCATCTGGGCGCGCTGCGCGACCGGCTTTTGGATACCGCCGGCCTGCAGCGCCACAGCCTGGTTCTTGACGCCAATGCCAACACCGGCCTGCTGACCTGGGAAGCCCTGCGCCGTGCGCCGGAGGGTGGCGTCTGGTCACTGACACAGGACACACGCAGCGCCGAGGCGGTACGGCAGCAGTCAGAGCGCTTGCCGGAGTTGCAGCGCCCGCGGTTGCTGGTCGGTGGCGTGCCGGAACTGCCGGCATTGCTGAAGGCGTATGGAGATGAACCTGTGCGGTTCGATGCCGTGGTGGGCCGCAGCGTCCTGAGCGGGCGGTCGGACAAGGGGGGAACATGCGTTGTGCTCCCGGGTTGCCTGCGGGACACGGGCCGACTGTGCCTG
>JAPOON010000576.1 GCA_026713405.1 Gammaproteobacteria bacterium | reverse complement strand
GTCAGCAAGAACCGGTTCAGCGCTTTCGTCGGCAGCGGCGGCGGGCTCGAGGAACTGCTGCGCGGCCGGGACATCGACACCGTGCTGGTCACCGGCACGGTCACCAGCGTCTGCTGCGAGTCCACCGCACGGGAAGCCGCGATGCGCAACTTCAAGACCGTAATGATCACCGATGCCAACGCCGGCCGCGACGACGAGGAACACTGGGCGAGCCTCTCAAATATCCTGCTAGGGTTCGGCGACGTCTATTCCACCGATGAGGTCATTGCCCTGATCGAAGCCTGAAGGCCGAAACAAGGCCTGGTCCGCCCTTGCGACCACACCGTATTCGAGGGATTGCACGGCCTGTTCAACGACAGCCTTCCGGACGGCTGGGGCTGTCTCCTCGTCGACCGGGTGGGGTCCTCCATCGCCGCTTGGCAGCGCTTTGCCCGCGAATGCGACATCGGCACCGGGTCAAGGAATCGCATAGACGGAGCATTGCGGAATTGCCGGCCGCGCAACCCGTGACCCGCGCTTGAGTTATGCGCACCGACCTGTTTATGTGAGCCATGGCCGAAAACCTGATGGCGCACCGCTTCCGCGGATTCCTACCCGTGGCGATGGACTTGGAAACCACCGGCTTCGATGCAAACCGGCACGGGCTACTCGAAATAGCCGCGCTGACGTTCGAGTTCGTGAACGACGAACTGCGCATCGATCAGCGCCTGCGCTGGGCCGTCCGGCCGTTCGCCACGGCAGCGATCGACCAGGCATCGCTGAAAGTGACCGGCATCGACCTCGATGACCCGGAGCGTGGGGCGATCGGCGAAAAGAACGCCCTGACGGAACTGTTCAAGGTGGTGCGCAAGGACATCAAGCGGCACGGTTGCCAGCGGGCCATCCTGCTCGCCCACAACGCCGCGTTCGACGCGGGGTTCCTGCGCAGTGCCGTGGCGCGAACCCGGGTCAAGCGGGACCCTTTCCACCCGTTCAGCACACTGGACACAGCCTCGCTGGCGGCCGTCTTCTACGGCCATACGGTATTGAGCGAAACCTGTTCCCGGGCGGGGATTCCCTACGAGAAGGAAAAGGCGCACAGCGCCCTGTACGATGCGGAGCGGTGCGCGCTGCTGTTCTGCCAAATGGTCAACACCTGGAATGCGTCGTCGCCGAACCTGCTGAAGCCCCCGCCCAAGCCCGCCGAATAGAACGGGTGCGGTTTTCGCGGGAAAGACGGGGCCGGCACGCTCCGCCGGCCGGCACGGCGATCAGGCCGCGGCCGCTTCCTTGACCAGCGGCTGCAGTTCCCCGGCCTCGTACATCTCGGTGACGATGTCGCAACCGCCGACCAGTTCGCCGCCGACCCAAAGCTGGGGAAAGGTCGGCCAGTTGGCGTATTGCGGCAGGGTGGCGCGGATGTCCGGATTGGAGAGCACGTCCACGTAGGCGAACCGCTCGCCGCAGCCGATCAGGCATTGCACCGTCTGCGCGGAGAAGCCGCACTGGGGCGCCTGGGGTGAACCCTTCATGTAGACGATGATGGGGTTGTCCTCAATCTGGCCCTTGATGGCTTCGAGGACCGGGTCGCTGGTGTCCGCCATGATTCAATCCTTTGTGTTCGCGGATAAAGTTATCGAGCGGGCCAGGTTCGCACCCGTTCACCGCCTGTTGTTCGGGCTTGCGGCATCGCCCCGTTCGCTTTACCCGGTGGGCTGGAACAGCGAGCATTGTACTCCATGCGCAAAACAGCGGAACAGGCGCCCTGTCGATGAGAGAACCGTCCAGTAGCATTTTCGACCGGGAAGTCGAGCGTCGAGGCACGTCGGCCATCAAGTGGGACCGGTACCGCGGCGCCGATGTGCTGCCCTTCTGGGTGGCCGACATGGAGTTCGAGATGCCGGATTTCATCCTGGACGCCCTGCGGACGCGCCTCGACCACGGCATCATGGGCTACACGCGGCCGCCGAAAACGCTGGTCGCCGCGTTCCGGGCCTGGCTCGAGCGCAACTACGGCTGGAGCGTCCCCAGGGAGTGGCTGGTCTGGATACCCGGCGTGGTTCCCGGCATCAACCTCAGCGCCATGGCCGTCGGACAGCCCGGCGATTCACTGCTGATACCCACGCCGGTCTACTACCCCTTCCTCTCCGTCCCCGCCAATGCGGAGCGGAAATCGATAGAAGTTCCCATGAGCCGCTGCCGGGGGAAGTGGGAAATGGACTTCGACGCGATGGAGGCCGCCGTGCAACCGGACACGCGCCTGGTGATGATCGCCAATCCACAGAATCCCACCGGGCGCTGCTACACGAAAGACGAACTCACGGAACTCGCCCAGTTCGCGGAGCGCCACGATCTCGTCATCTGCTCCGACGAGATCCACTGCGCCCTGATCCTCGACCCCGAAGCACGGCACGTTCCCGTCGCCAGCCTCGGCGAAGACATCGCCGCCAGAACCATCAGCCTGTTCGCGCCCACCAAGACCTACAACATGCCCGGCCTTTCCTGCGCGGTGGCCGTGATTCCCGACGCGGACTGCCGCGCCCGCTTCAACGCTGCCCGGCGCGACCTGGTGCCCCTGATCGGGCCCCTGGCGTACACCGCATCGGAAGCCGCATTCGGAGACCGCAGCGGTTGGGTAGCGGACCTGCTTGACTATCTGCGCGGCAACCACCAGCGCCTGCTCGAGGCCGCAGGCTCGCGCATGACCCCGGTTGAGGGGACCTACCTGGCCTGGATCGACGTCAGCGACCTCGGGCTCGAAGACCCGGGGGCCTGGTTCGAGGGCTTCGGGCTGGGGCTGTCGGACGGCGCCGCTTTCGGGGGGCCGGGTTTCGTCCGTTTCAACTTCGCCTGCACCCGGGCAATGCTCGAACGCGGCCTGGAGCGCTACCGTCGGGCCATGGAGGCGGCGGTAAACCTCCCCCGTTGAACTGCTTGAATCGCTACAGTAGGATTTCGCTTTTGTCGATTCCTTTCCCACACAAGGCAGCACCGCTGCCTTTTTGTTTTTTTGCGGAGACGGAAGACCATGACCAGCCTGATGAACACCTATGCCCGCCTGCCGGTGGCATTCGTCAAGGGCAGCGGCGCGTACGTCGAGGACAGCGACGGAAACCGCTACCTGGACGCGCTGACCGGGCTCGCCGTCTGCGGGCTCGGCCATGCTCATCCTGCGGTGGCGCAGGCAGTTTCCAGTCAGGCAGAGACGCTGCTGCACACTTCCAACCTCTATGAAATTCCCCAGCAGGCAGCCCTTGCCGAGCGGCTGACGGCGCTTTCGGGCATGGACCGCGTGTTCTTCGGCAACTCCGGCGCCGAGGCGAACGAGGCGGCCATCAAGATTGCCCGCCTGCACGGGCGCAAGCGCGGCATCAAGTCACCCACGGTGATCGTCACCGACCAGAGCTTCCACGGCCGCACCATGGCGACCCTCACCGCCACCGGCAACCGCAAGG
>JAPOON010000575.1 GCA_026713405.1 Gammaproteobacteria bacterium | reverse complement strand
TGCCCGGTGCGGGGCGGTCCTCCGTGGTTTGCGCCCGGGGGGGCCGCGGGCCGTGGGGGTGGGTTACCCCGGGTTTTTTCTTTCCCCCCGCTCCTCCTCCCTGGCCTTGCAACCGGGGGGGAGCCGATTGGACATCGAAACGCCAGCCGAGTTTCCCGGAACGGCCGGTTCGTTCACCGCCCCGGTACCACCGGCACGCATGACGTCCCAGGGTTCCTCGGTCACCCGGCGGGCCTCGACTTGTGTGGTTGCGCCTGGCGAGGTCGTGGTCGAATGCGAACGCCAGGGCAATGCCCTGGTCCCGCATGAGCGTGATGCCGGCAGATGTCTCGTCAGCCCAGCAGTCGCTCCAGTCTTCCTGCCACCGCAGCGACTGAAAACTCTTCTCGTACCCGTCCTGATCCAGCCCCGGTTACCCCCGGGGCAACGGCCTCATGCAATGCCGCCGCCACCGACTCGATACGGCGGTCGTCGAAATAGCACCCCGTTTCTCCCAGCACACTGGTTGCATCGGGCAACCGGGGCGCCACAACCGGCACGTCCGCCGCCATTGCTTCGAGCGCCACCATGATCGGAAACGCCCGGGCCCCGGAGGTGAGCAGCACCGCATCGAACGCCCGGACGAGCCTCTTCGGGTCGCGCACAAATCCCGTGAAGGTGACGGGCATGCCCTTTGCGTGTTCTTCCATGCGCTGCCGCAATGCGCCGTCGCCGACAACGCCCAGATGAGCGGGGCCGAACCGTTCGTTGAAGAAGCGAAACGCGTCTACGGCCAGTTCCGGATTCTTCTTGTAGTGGAGACGGCCGATCACGCCTATGCAGACACCGTCTTCGGGAAGTCCCAGCTCTCGGCGTGCCTGTTTCCTGTCGGACCATTCCAGTGGCTCCAGGTCCAATGCATTGGGTAAATGGAGAGCGGCTCCGACGGTGCTTTCCAGTTCAGACACGATCGTCGGCGAGACACCCGCAAAAGAAATCTCCTGCCCGAAAATCCGCCGGGCCAGGCGGCGGCCGCGGCGCTTGAAGAACCCATGCTCGTGCGCCAGCGCGACGGCCCGGCCCGCGCTCGCGCCCGAGCGCGCAAACGCCCAGTACGCCCGGTATCGATGGCACAGCACCAGGCTGTCCCGTACGTCGGGAAACAACTCGCGCAGTCCCTCGGCCAGTGCCCGGGTGACACGGACGTCGGCAACGTCGAGATAGCGGTTGTCGGCCGGTGCCGGTTCCACCCGGGACGGGCTCAGGTATACCGTCGTTGCGGCAAGTCCGAGCCGCTCGGCCGCCTTTGCGTATACCCGGCAGAGGTCGAGAAACGGTGGCCCGTCGTTCGGACAGATCTGCACGAACCGGCTGATCGACGCCTTGCTTTCGGTCACCTCGAGCCGCCCGTTGCGCCGTGTCCGCTGCGCTTAACCGCCATCATTTCGCTTTGTCACCAGGAAATCTTCCAGCGCCAGGTATTGCAGGTCCGAACCGAAGAACATGTCGAGCGCATCGGCGGGCGGGCAGACGATGGGCTCGCCCCGCCGGTTCAGCGATGTGTTGAGCAAAACCCCGTTGCCGGTAAGCCGTTCCATGTCTTCAAGCAGCGCGTAGTAGCGCGGGTTGGTCGCCCGTTCCACCACCTGGATGCGGGCCGTGCCGTCCTCGTGCACCACTTCGGGGATGCGCTCGCGCCACCCGGGCGTCACGTCGAAGGTGATGGTCATGAACGGCGCCGGATGATCCGTGCCGACGATTTCCGGGGCTACCCGGTCGAGTACGCTCGGGCAGAAGGGCCGCCAGCGTTCGCGAAACTTGATCTGTTCGTTGATGCGGTCGGCGATGCCGGGAACGCTGGGGCAACCGAGGATGCTGCGGGCGCCCAGGGCCCGGGGGCCGAATTCCATGCGGCCCTGAAACCAGGCCACCGGGTGGCCGGCGGCAAGGATTTCCGCCACTTCGCGGGGCACGTTTTCCAGTCTGCGGGTGTCGGCCCGGTGCGATTCCCGATCCAGGGCCGCCAGGCAGTCGGCATGGCTGAACTCGGGCCCCAGGAACACGTGGGTCATCCGGTGGAGCCTCTCGCCCCGTTCGGCGGCGACATGGGTGGCTGCGCCGAGCGAGGTGCCGGCATCGCCGGAGGCGGGTTGCACAAACAGTTCCCTGACGTGCGGCAGCGCCACGATCCGCTGATTCAGCTTGACGTTCAGCGCGCCGCCACCCGCAAAGGCCAGCCTGCCCGTTTCCCGCAGAATGTCGCCCAGCCAGGTTTCCATCAGATCGAGGCAGTGCCCCTCGAACAATTGCTGCATGGCGGCGGCGTGGTGTACATAGGGCTCGTCCACGGCATCGCCCTGCCGGCGCGGCCCCAGCCACTCGATTAGTTTCGGGCTGAAATAGAACCCCACCCGGTCTTCCTTGTAGCGCCGCAGGCCGACGGTGTTCACGTAGCGCGTGTTCACCCGGAACCCGGTACCGTTGCAGCGTATCAGCCTGGAAAGGTCGAAGCGGTCCGCATCCCCGTACGGCGCCATCCCCATCACCTTGTACTCGCCGTCCAGCATCTCGAAACCCAGGTACTCGGTCATCGCGCCGTACACGCCGCTCAGGCTGTCCGGGTCGTAGAACTCCTTCAGCCGGTGGATACGCCCGTTTTCACCGTAACCGAAGAAGGTGGTGGCGTATTCCCCCTTGCCGTCTACTCCGAGGATTGCCGTTTTTTCCTCGAAGCCGCTCAGGTGATAGGCGCTCGACGCATGCGCCAGGTGATGCTCCACGGGCACGAACTCGGTGGTCGACCAGTCGATGCCCAGCGCGACGCCCGCCTCGTGCACCCGGCGGCGATTGCGGCGGAATCGGCGGTTGCCGTTCAGCAACGCATCCAGCGCCCGGTCGGGGGCGTACCAGTAGCCGCGCGCGAAGCGCCAGCGGGCAGGCGACGACAACGGGATGGGCGCGTACGGGAAAGCGACGATGTCCACATCCGCCGGATCGATACCTCCCGCAGACAGGCAATAGCGCGCCGATTCGATGGGCATGCGCTTCTTTGCGTGCTTGTCCCGCACGAAGCGCTCTTCCTCCGCTGCCGCGACGATCTCCCCGTCCACCAGCAACGCCGCGGACGGGTCGTGACCCAGGGCGCCCGATAGACCGAGAATGATCATTCGCTGCTGCCTAGCAGCCCTTCGGCGGCAAGCCTCGCCCGAGCTTCCGTAAGCGCCTGCCCGTCGAAATTCCGCAGAAACCTCGCGACATCTGCAGCGTAACGGGGCGACTCGCGCATGCCGTCCAGGTCGATGAGATGAACCGTGCCATCCTGTACCAGGAAGTTGCTGGCCTTGGTGTCGCCGTGAAAAAGGCCTGCGGTTTTCAGATCTCGGAAAATCCGAACGACGCCGTCGAGCAGGTGATCGGCCCAACCCCGGGCTTCCACCTCTGCCTGGATGTCATGGGATCCGCAATCCGGCATCACCAACCAGCTCTCGGCGCGCAGCGGACCCCAGCGGCGCTCGATCAGCGCGACCGGTTCCGCCCCGGGTATTCCGAGAAACGCCAGGCGATGGCCGTTGCGCCAGGCGATGCGCGACCGGTGCCTGAACCAGCGCCGTACCCGGTGCAGGGCCGACTTGACGTTGTATCGCTTCACCACGAACGGCTCGCCATCCAGGCGCAGGCGAAAAACGGTGGCGGACCGGCCGTTCTTGATACGCTCCGCGTCAGTCAGGCGCGCTTCCGGATCTTGCGCGAAGCCGGCAAGCGCCCCTGTCCAGCGGCTCCGTTTCGCCAGGATGACGCACCGCCAACCGCGCTCGACGTGGAATTCTGTACAGTCCCGTTCCGTCTTGGCCAGGTACCGGCGCACCCGCAGACGGCGTGCCTCGGCCAGTTCGGCTTCAAGTCGAGACAGGCGAGAAGCACCTTCCGGCCAGCCGCGACCCGTCTCGTAGCGCGACAGCAGCTCCGGCACCCGATCATCCTCCGCGGGCGGATACTCCGCCAGGAACGCGGCCAGCGCCTTGAGGCTCGCGGGCTCTCCCAATGCCCCGCGGGTTCCCCGGACGGCGGCCCCGTCGACAACGTAGAGGCGTCCGCCGCTTACCATGAAATTGTCGAGGTTCGCGTCGCGGTGCACCGCTCCCCGCCCGTGCAGTCGCGCCAGCGCATCCACCGCAAGCGCGGCATGATTGCCCACCTCCGGGCACTCTCCAGTGCCGATGGGTCGAGCGTGCTTCAGGTACTCGAACACCAGCGCATGTCCACCGGGCTGCGCTGTGGCTGTCTCCAGAAGGAGCTTGGGCGTTTCGACGCCGCTCGAGCGCAGCAGTTCCACACCTTGCCGGTCCCGCCCGCAGGCCCGGCGGGCGCCGTTGCCGAAGAAGAGCTTGAAGAACACGTCCCGGCCCCGGTGGCTGCCCCGCGCCGCCAGGCGCCGGCCGGGCAGCAGGCGGTGGATATTCTCGACCGTGCAACTGCCGTCCGCCAGTGCAATTTCCAACGGCGGTTCGACATCCCGCCCCAGGGAAATCAGTTTGTCGAGGTCGATCTGCATCCGCTTGCGCGTGCTCCCGCACCGGCCCAGACAGCAATCATGACTGAGGTGGCCACAAACCGGCCAGCCGAGACAACAGCGGCCGGGGGCAAACCTGATTCATTTGACAGTCCGGCATCCAACGGGCGCAGTCCCACGCCCGACAGCAAGCAGCGAATGACGGCGATCTTTAACCCGCATATTGCACCAAGCCGCTCATCGCCGCCCTTGGTCCAATACGCGGGTCAATCATTCGACAAGCCCAACGGCGGATCGGCGGTCCGGAAGCGCCCTGTGACCAGCCCCTTCCTCAATCCCTTGCCGTACAGCTTGACGGCCCGCCGATATACCGAGCGCCAGAACGCGCCCTCCGTTGCGAACGCTTCCCGGAGCGGGCGGCCGGAATACGCACGCACGAAGCGCAACCAGGCATGGCGATGTACCGGCGCATCGAGGGCCGAGTACAGCAGCGCCGCCAGGTCGCGTCTGCGCCAGTAGTCCGGCACCGGCGAGAGAATGCGCGCGCGGTGCAGGTCGAGCACCGCAAGCTCCACCCTGCCCGCGGCCCAGGCATCCGTGCGCAGCAACAGGTGGCAGAGATAGAGATCCCGGTGCACCACGCCGGCTTCGTGCAGGCGCCGGACGAAGTCCGCGATACCCATTACAAGACGCCGGCCGGCCGCCGGACTCGGGGGCGACTCATCCCACCCGTTCACCACATCTTCAAGGCTTGCGTACCCGGCGATCTCATCGCACAGGATCAACGAACGCCGGGCCGCGGGATTGCCCGTACCGGCAGCGTATGCGGCAACGCGCGGCGCATTGAGCCCCCGGGCTTCCAGGTGCCGGCAGGCCTGGAATTCGTTCTCGGCCCCGAGTACCGGCATCTTGCCGACCAGCCAGTTTTTCAGGATTTCCGCCCAGCCGACGCCCCAATGGAACTTCAGGAAATAGGGCTTGCCCTCGAGCACGACGCGAACGGTGCGCCGGCCCGGGCCCTGGCGATAGACCTCGCCTTCCACGGCTTCGCCCCACTGCAACAGCCGGTCGGCGGCCGGGACGCCCTCCAGTCCCGCTCGAACGTATGGCTCAGCGTGCGCGGCCATTCATCCCTCGCTTGCCGCCGCGCGCGCATTGCGGGCCTCGGCGAACCATTCGAACAGGTCCACCGCCGCGGGCACCATGCGATAGATGTTCTCGTCCGCGGCAACGGCCATGCCGTTGATTGACCAGCGTTCACGCCGACCCGACGTCAGCAGCTCGACGAGTTGCTCGTTGAACACCTGCTGTCGGAACGGCACCGGGGTCAGTAGCCCAGCCTCCGCCTCTTCCAGGTAACGCGCATACCCGCAATTCTCCGTCACCAGCGCCGGCAGTCCGGCAATCATGGCCTCCAGTATCACCATCCCCGCGTTCTCATCCAGCGCGGGCAGCACCAGGCCGTCGCCGGCAAGCAGGAAATCCGGCACATCGCTTCTGCCGCCAAGGAAGCGAACCCGCGCGGCCACGCCCAGCCGGCGCGCCATGCGTTCGAAGCGCCCGGGCTTGTCCTCGCCGAGCACGTACAGCCAGGTGCGGTTCAGCAGCTCGGGCGGCAGCTCGCGCATGCCCAGCAGCACCCGGTTCAGGCCCTTCTTGACGAATCCGGATCCGACGAAGAGCAGCAATCTCTCGGCCCCATCGAGACCCAGTTCCACCCGCAGCCGGCAACGCACGGCCTGCCGGTCCGGTGGCGCTGCCCGGTCCCGCTCGATGCCCGGCGGCAGGGGATGGAAACGCCCCGCGGGCGTGCCGTAGTGGCGCTGAAACACCGGCGTCTGCACATCGGATATGGTCAGTATTTCCGTGCCGCTCTTGGGTTCGAACACGGCCTGCTCGGCACGCAGGAACGAACGGTACCGCGGCAACAGCCGGTAGAAGACACTCCGTTGCGTGTGTGCCTTTTCCCGGTAACAGGAATCGCCCGCGTAGTAGACATCGAGCCCGGGCATCTTGTTCATGCCCACCACCAGGTCCACGGGCCGGCGTTCGAGATCCTCGCGCACCCGCTTGGCGAATTGCCGGTACTGGGCGTGCCGGCTGAGTGACTTCACGGGCAGGACGCAGAGTTCCAGATCCTCGGGCGGTTCGGCCAGCCAGCGGATCGTGTAGATGCGCACGCTCATGCCGCGCGCCAGGCACTCGCGGCCCAGTTTCAGGAGGTCCCGCTGTATGCCGCCGTAGGGGAAGTACTTAAATATGCAGAAGGCGATCTGCATCCATCGTCTCCAGCGCCGCCGCCCAGACCCTTTCCGGGTCGAGTTCACCATAGCAGGGCGGTGCCACGGCCGCTTGCCGCCAGCGGACCTCGGGGCCCCGATAGCGGCAGGTTCTGGAACGGCAGGGAGAGCACGGGAACCCGGCCTGCAGGTTGTGCGCACCGCTGCCCCGGCAGCCGGTCAGTGTGCTGTCGGTGCTGCCGTACATCACTACCGTTGGAACGCCCAGCGCACCGGCAAGATGGGCAAGGCCGGAATCGACCCCCACGACCAACCGCGCACGCCGCAGTTCATCCATGAGTTCGCCAAGATCGAGGCGCGGCAGCAGGGTGGCGCCGCTCGCCCGGGCGATGCGTTCCGCCCGGTCGCGCTCCTCGCCGTTGCCCCAGGGCAGTGCCACCTCAAGCCCGGCCGCGCACGCCAGGCGCGCCAGTTCGATCCACATCGCTTCCGGATACAACTTGGTCGCCCAGGTGCCGCCGTGCATGAACACGCAGCGGGACGCAGCGGTCCCCCGCCCCGGGTCCTGGCTCCCCCCGGACTGGATATT
>JAPOON010000574.1 GCA_026713405.1 Gammaproteobacteria bacterium | reverse complement strand
GTCGACCTCGAAGAAATGCGCGAGCGCATCGACCGCTCGCTGACTCAGTCGGAACAGGCGGTCAATCGGATCGCCTGAGGCGGGCCGGGACACAAAGCGCGGCGTTCTCGCCCCACGAAAAAACGGGCAGCCGGGGTGCCCCCGTAATCCTCCGACAACAGCCAGCCAGGGATCAGTTCAGCCTTGTGCAGGGCGGCGGCCGAGCGCAGCAAGCCAGGGGGTTGCCCCCCTAGCAGCCCGGATTCAGGGCTTGCGAAACAGCAGGGTGAACCGGTCCGTGTTGCCGGTGACGGAACGGCGCCCCACTTCGTAGCGCAGTTCGTCGTCGTACCGGTAGTGCAGGTCCGAATAGTCTACGAACTCGAAGCCGGCGGCCTCGATTTCCTTGATGGCCAGTACCGGGTCCATGCGGCGCCAGTTCTCGTCGTTGGCTTTCTGCATGTGGCGGCGAGTGTGGTCGACGACGCCGTAGTAGCCACCCGATTTCAGTGCGGCGAACGCGGAGGCATTAATGGCGGCGCGGCCATCGGGCGTGAAGTTGTGCAGGTTGCGGAACGTCAGCACCATGTCCATGCCTTCGGCCGTGAACGTCAGCCCTTCGAACACCCGGCCGACCCTGGTGAATTCGCCTTCGGTCTCAATGACCTTGACACGATCGAAGCCCGGTTCGCCGAGCAGGTTCCCTTGCAACCGGTCGGTTCCGATGGAAATGAACAGTTCGCCCTCGTCGTAGGGCACCGGGGCCAGAATCTTTGTGTATCAACCACCGCCGGGCAGCAGTTCCAGCACGCGCATGTCGGGCTGCAGGCGGAAGAAAGCCAGGGTTTCCGCCGGCTTGCGATTCGCATCCCGGGCACGTTCCGCTTCGGTGCGGATTTCTCCCGCCCTCGCCTCGGCGATGTCTTCGGCCAGGTCGGCCTGTACAGGGAGCGAGGCGGCAAGGGCAAACAATGCCGCAACGGCCGTGCGGGTCGGATCGATCATGGGAATCTGCCTGTGGTGTAGATTGGCGGCGATTGTAGGGAATTCACCCGCGGTGTCCAGGCGGCCGCGCCGATTCCGCAATTTTCAACGGCCCGCCACTTCCTTGATGAACCGGTCGAGAAGCTCAATCTTTTCGCGGCCCTGGCCCAGCGTGAAGTCCGGGACGATGAATTCGTCCACCCCGGCGGATTCGTAACCGTCCAGTGTCTCCCTGACCTCCTCGGGGGTACCGATCACGGCCGGCTGCGGCAGATCGGTGTTGCGCATCCGTTCGAGAAACTGGTTGTCCTCGCTCATGAACAACAAGGCCACCGCGGTGCGCCTGATGGCTTTGGGGTCCCGCCCCAGGTCCGCGCAATGCCCATCGAGAATCTCCATCTTGTGCCGCAACGTCGCCACGTCGCCCCACACGTTCCAGGCATCGGCAAAGCGCGCGGTAATGCGCAGCGTGCGCTGTTCGCCGCCGCCGCCGATCAGCAGGGGCAACGGCCGCTGCACCGGCTTCGGCTCGAGGGATGCATCCTCCAGTTGATAGAAGCGGCCGGCGAAATGGGCTTTCGTCTCGCTGAACAGCGCCTTTATGACCGCGCAGGCTTCTTCCAGCCGCTGCAGACGCTCTTTGACCGTGTAGAACGGGATGCCGTACTGCCGGTGCTCGTTCTCCTGCCAGCCGCTGCCGAGGCCGAGCACCACACGGCCGCCGGTCATGTGATCCAGCGTCGCCGCCATCTTGGCCAGCACCGCCGGATGACGATAGGTGTTGCCGGCAACGAGGGTGCCCAGCCGCAGCCTGGGTACCAGCGCGCCAACGCCTGCCAGGGTCATCCAGGCCTCCGGCCAGGGCGTGCTGGTATCGGGCGCATTCGGCATGAAGTGGTCCGCGTACCAGAAGCCGTCCCAGCCGGTGGCTTCGGCATGCCTGGCCAGTTCGAGCACGTCTTGATACGGCTGCGTCGGGTTTGGCCAGAGGCTGAACTGCATGGGGTATCTCCCGTTTCTGTAATCGTCAGAGCCTGATGCCCAGCGCGGTACCGGTCACATAGCCTTGCGGGCGCCCGAGCAGGCGCGCCAGCAGCGCCGTCAGGCTCGCCGACGCTTCGGGGCCGGGTGCGCCGGACACGTAGACCGCGTTGACCAGCAACGGCGGCGACAGGGGCCCGCCTTCCGATGCGGCGACCAGTGTAATCTGGCGGAGTGCACCGTTGCGAATGTCGGCGGCAAGGGCAGGCTGCTCTTCACCGGCGGAGGCGCCCGCAACCACCACCACGTCCGTCGCCGCCCGGGCACGCAGTCGCTTGGCGAGCTTCAGATTGAAATGGTACCCGCCGATGCTCTCCTCGATGAATGCAGCCAGGTCCTCGCCGTCCGCGAGATCCCTGCCCACATAAACGACGGCATCGGACCCGCCAAGGACGCGCTCGGCCCGGTCCAGAGCCGCCGTGACGCGGTCCTCGACCTTGAGATCGCCAATTTCGGGGCCGGCGGACGCATCCGATTGCAGCCGGACCGACACCGCGCCCAGCGCATCCAGACAGGCCGCAACCTGGTCTTTCAAGGCCCCCGGTTCACCCGCCAGGGCCACGGTGCGTCCTTCGAGCGGGTTAGCTTGCGAGGAATCCGCCATCGACAAGCACCTCCGTGTCGGCAAATTGAATGGACGGGTCGAGCATCATCAGCAGCGCCTCGCCCATTTCCTCGGGTTCCGCCCAGCGCCGCAGCGGGATCGTCTGCCCGATCTGGTCCACCAGCGGTGAGTCCCGGCCGATAGCCTTGTCCACCTGGGGAGTCATCGTGTACCCGGGCAGCAGGCTCTTGACCTGCACCCGGTGTTGCTGGCCGGCGAGCATCCGCTCATAAGCCCTGTTGAGGCCCGCCATGCCGCCCTTCGCCGAGCAATAGGCACTGGCGCCGTCCTGGCCGATGCGGCTCAGAACCGAGGACACATTGACCGCCATGCCAGGGAAGCCACGCTGATCGTATGCCTCCGAAATTAGCGGCACACAGTGCTTGAGCCCGTACCAGGCGCCGATGAGGTTTACCCTTACGATAGACATCAGGGTCTCCGCCGGCGTCTCTTCGATAGGGCTCAGAAACGAGATCCCGGCGTTGTTGATCAGGAAATCGAGCCGTCCGAAGCGCTCCACCGTCTCTTTCGTGATGCGCTCCCAGTCCGCTTCCGAGGAAACGTCCTGTGGCAGGTAAACCACGCTGAGGCCAAGCGCCCTGAAGTCAGCTTCGGCTTGCCGGCCATCCGCTTCGGTTCGCGCCGTTATCACCACATGCACGCCTGCACTGCCAAGCACCTGCGCGCACCCGTAACCGATGCCCGTGCTGCCGCCGGTGACGATGGCTGTACAGTCTTTCAGCCGTTCTCCGATCATCGTTCCTCCCGCCCCCGGTTAGCCACTCAACGCCCGCTGAAGACCGGCGCGCGTTTTTCCAGGAACGCCCGGAACGCTTCCCGCGTGTCCTGCATCTTGCCAATCTGGAAATGACGCTCCGTTTCGAGGGCGATGAAATCGGAATAGGTCATGCGTTCCGCCGCAACATAGTGGGATTTCAACGTCTTGAGCGCAACCGGCGACCGCGCCAGCAGCCCCTCCACGATCGCGCGGGTCTCCCGCTCGAAGGCATCGTCGTCGAAAACCCGGGCGACCAACCCGATCTGCAGCGCCGTTTCCGCATCGAACTTCTCGCAGATCAGGGAAAGCTCCCGGGCCTTGGCGGCGCCGACCAACCGCGGCAGGCTCCAGGGAATGCCCATGTCTCCGGCGAAGGCCACGTTGACGAACGCGGTGTTGAAGCGCGCCCGTCGCGTGGCCACGCGCAGGTCGGCGCCGCACGCCCAACCCAACCCCGCCCCGGCGCAGGGGCCATTGATGGCGGCCAGGGTGACCGCGGGCATCTCGTGCAGCAGTGCCGGCACCTGGAAACAGACCTGGTCGATGGGCGCGGTCTCTGCCGGGTCCGCCTGGTCACTGGTGGACAGGCTCATGTCGGCGCCCGGGCAGAAAGAGTCACCCGCCCCGGTCAGCACCAGCACACGGGTCGCGCCATCGCCGGCAATCCCGCCCAGTGCCTCGTAGACTTCCCGCACCATGCGGTTCGACATGCCGTTGCGGTGCTCCGGGCGGTTCAGCGTGCGGGGGGTCAGCGTGCCGTCCCGATCGACCCGGATGGTTGCATAGTCACTCATAAGGCGCGCTACTCTACCCCAAAATGCCGATTGTGCGCTTCCCGATCAGTTTCCGTCAGGACAGTTCCGGGACCACTGAAAGGAGCCAGCCAATTTGGGCCGGCGAGCGACCAGGCTGCGTCCTGCACCATAATGGGAAGTTGAAAATTCACGGGAGTACCGAGCGTGTCTGCACCACTGGAGGGAATCAGGGTTCTGGAAGTAGCGGGCTGGCTGGCGGGCCCAAGTTGCGCCGCACTGATGGCAGACATGGGGGCCGATGTCGTCAAGGTCGAGCCGGTGGAAGGCGACGGCTATCGCCGAATCTACTCCGAACTGTACGGCGAAGACTACGTGGCGCCCTGTTTCCAGTTCGACAACCGCGGCAAGCGGGGCATCTGCGTCGACCTCGAGAATCCGGAGGGCGTGGAGATCGTGCACCGGCTTGCGGCCCAGTCCAACGTGTTCATCACCAATTTGACCCAGCCGCGACTCGAGCGCTATCGCCTCACCGACCGGGACATTCACGAACTGTCCCCGGGCGCGGTCTATGCCGTGCTGTCCGGCTACGGCACCAACGGGCCGGACAGCCACCGCGCGGCGTTCGACCAGAACGCGTTCTGGGCGCGCTCCGGCGCCATGTCGGTATTCGGCGACCGCGATGACGGGCCCCTGATGTCCCGGGCGGGGTACGGCGACCGGACCACGGCACTCAACCTGCTGGCCAGCATCCTTGCCGCCCTGCGCCTCCAGGAGAAAACGGGCGAGGGTCAATACGTCGAGGTGACGCTGCAACGCACCGGCATCTGGGCCCTGGCCACCGACGTCACCAACGCGCTCTACGAGCGAACACAGCCTGACAAGACCAGCCGCAAGGTGCCCCCCAACCCGATCTGGAATTACTACCGCACCGCCGACGACCGCTGGATCGCAATGGTCTCGCCGCTACCCATGCCCTACTGGCCGAAGTTCTGCGCCATGCTCGGGCGGGACGACTGGGCGGCCGACGAGCGTTTTCAATCGGCCCTCGGCCTGGTCGAGCACGGCGAGGAACTCGTACCCGAACTGGAAGCCCTGTTCGCCAGCCACGACCTCGAATACTGGCGCGAAAAGCTCGACGCGACCGGCATGATCTGGGAACCCGCCGCGGAGTTGCCCGAAGTCATCGACGACCCGGCACTGCGCGAACGCGGCGCCTTCTCACTGATCATCCACGAACGCGCAGGGGCCATGGAAATCGTCGCGGCCCCATTCGAGATAAGGGGCGCCGACATCGACGTGCGCGGCCCGGCGCCCGACCGCGGCCAGCACACCCGCGAAGTGCTGCTGCAAGCCGGCGTGGAGGCGGAGCGGGTGACCGCGCTCATCGAGAAGAACGTCTTGAGGTAGCAGCACTTGCCCCGGCCTCCGCCCTTGCCCGCCACGGGGCAATCCTGCCCGCCGAGACATCCCGCGGTTGCTTTCACCACCGCCAGAGCTTAGTTTTCCCGCGCGGAGGGCACACGCATGGCAGCACTGGACGGACTGCGCATACTGGACATGACCCAATACGAGGCCGGCACATCCTGTACGCAGTGCCTGGCCTGGCTCGGCGCCGACGTGGTGAAGGTCGAGGCTCCGGGCACCGGCGACCCGGGCAGATACCTGCTCGACGGTGACGACGAATACTTCTATGTCTGGAACAGCAACAAGCGTTCCATCGCGCTCGACCTGCGAAAACCACGGGGGCGCGACCTGCTGCTGCAGATGGTGGCTGGTTACGATGTCTTCGTGGAGAACTACGGCCCGGGCGTCATCGAGAAGCTGGATATCGGCTACGACGCCATCCGGGCCGCCAGGCCCGACATCATCTATGCGCGCATCAAGGGGTTCGGCCTGGACGGCCCCTGGGCCGACTACAAGAGCTACGACATGGTCGCCCAGGCTGCCGCGGGCGCCTTCTCCATTACGGGGAATGCGGATGGGCCGCCCATGCGCCCCGGCCCGACCATGGGCGATGCCGGCACCGGCGTGCAGATGGCCCTGGCCATATCGGCCGCGTACGTGCAGAAACTGAAGACCGGCAAGGGCCAGTTCATCGAACTCTCCATGCAGGAGGCGATGACGTACTACCTGCGCACGGCAGCCTCGCGGACGCGCTACGGGCAGCGTCCGACACGGCGTACCGGCGCCGAGGAACTTTCGACCATGTCGCTGTACCCCTGCAAGGGTGGCGGCCCCAACGACTACGTTTACCTCATGGCGGTGACACCGCGCATGTGGCGCGACCTGTGCGTTGTGCTCGGCCGTCCTGAACTGGAAAACGACCCCCGTTTCGCCGCCCCCCGGGAGCGCGCGAAACACGACAGGGCGCTGCGCGACGAGATCACCGCCTGGACCATGGCGCGGGACAAGTTTGAAGCCATGCGCGAGCTTGCCGAAGGCGGCGTCCCGGCGAGCGCCGTGCTCGACACCAGGGACCTCTACGAGAACGGGCACCTGATCGAGCGCGGCTTCATCCAGGAGATCGAGCATCCCCGGCACGGCAGGGTGCGCGTGCTGGGCTGGCCGGCACGCATGTCGGAGAGCAGCGTACCCATTCAGGCAGCCCCGTTGCTCGGCCAGCATTCCACCGAAGTTCTCGCCGCCGACCTCGAGCTGGACAGGGACGAACTGGAAACCCTGCTGCGCGACGGCGTGATTGCGGGGCCAAAGGAACAGGACAACTGAAACCAGGAGTAATCGTGGAAAAAATCGACGGCGCCACCCTGATGGCGCAGAGCCTCAAGCAACAGGGTGTCGACTACATGTTCGGCATCGTCGGCTTCCCCGTGGTCGGCGCCGCGTTCGCCGCGCAGAAGGCCGGCATCACTTTCATCGGCATGCGCAACGAGCAGTCCGCCAGCTACGCCGCCCAGGCCGCCAGCTATCTCACGGGCCGCCCCCAGGCCTGCCTGACGGTGTCCGGGCCGGGTGTCATCCACGCCTTTGCCGGGCTGGCCAACGCCCAGCAGAACTGTTGGCCCATGATTCTGATCGGCGGTGCGTCGCCCGTCTATCAGAACGGCATGGGCGGCTTTCAGGAGGAGCGCCAGGTAGAACTGGCCGCGCCCTACTGCAAGTACGCGCACGCCATCGAGCACACCGAGCGCATTCCCTACTACGTGGAGCAGGCCGTACGCCACTCGAAGTTCGGACGTCCCGGCCCGGTATACCTGGATTTTCCCGACGACATCATCCGCGGGGAGGTCGACGCGGAAGCGGTCGTGCAGGCTGCAACGGTCGGCGAGTCGCCGCGCACTCATGCTGACCCGGAAGCTGTCGAAGCAGCGCTCTCCGCCCTGGAATCGGCCGAGCGGCCGCTGGTGATCGTCGGCAAGGGCATGGCCTGGTCCCAGGCGGAAAACGAGGTGCGGGAGTTCATCGAGCGCACGCAACTGCCGTTTCTCGCATCACCACTGGGCAAGGGCGTCCTGCCGGACGATGACCCCCTCTCGGTGGGCGCCGCGCGCAGCACGGCCCTGAAGGAGGCCGACCTGATCGTGCTGATGGGCGCGCGGCTCAACTGGATCCTGCATTTCGGCCAGCCGCCCCGCTTCCGGCCCGATGTGCGGGTGGTCCAGATCGATATCGCGCCGGAGGAAATCGGCGCCAACGTCCCGGCTGAAGTTGCCCTGGCCGGCGACGGCAAGGCGATCGTCGGGCAACTCAACCGGGGCCTCGACAACCGCCAATGGTTCTATCCCGCGGAAACCGCCTGGCGCGACCAGTTGCGGGGCAAGGCCCAGGCGAACCTCGAAGCGGTACAGCCCATGATCGACGACGAGTCGTCGCCGATGAACTACTACCGCGCCTACCGCGACATCGAGTCCTGGCTGCCGGAAGACGCCATCATCATCGGCGAAGGCGCCAACACCATGGACATCGGCCGCACCCGCATGGTCAACCGGGCGCCCAGGCACCGCCTCGATGCCGGCACCTACGGCACCATGGGCATCGGCCTCGGCTTTGCCGTCGCCGCCGCGGTGACCAGCCCGGGCCAGCCCGTGGTTGCCGTGCAGGGCGACAGCGCCTTCGGTTTTTCCGGCATGGAGATCGAGACGATGGTGCGCTACAAGCTGCCGGTGAAGATCGTCTTGTTGAACAACGGCGGCATCGGCGGCGGAGTCGGGCCCATCGAGCCAGGCAAGACCGTGCCACCGCCCATACTCACCTACGGTGCCCGTTACGAAGGGATGATGGAGGCGCTGGGCGGCAAGGGCCTGTACGTCGAGGAACCCGCAGACCTGCGCGGCGCACTCGACGAAGCCATGGCGTTCGACGGCCCCGCACTGGTGAACGTGCTGATTCACCCAAGGGCCGGGCGCAAGCCACAGCAGTTCGAGTGGCTGACAACCTGAGGGCAGCCGCTGCCGGCGAGGTGGCATGAATCACGGGCTCCGTGCGGCACCGCCGCGAGTACCGGTTTCCGCTGGTTGCCCGGTTCTGCAGCGAAGCGCCGTCAAGGGCCCTTTGCCGGCGGAGCGCCTCGCCTGCAATCATCGAGAGGCTTTTTGACCGATGCCCGGGGGTGTGATCGTCGCCGGATCGATCAACATGGACCTGGTGGCCACCGCGCAGGCCATACCGCGTCCCGGCGAGACGCTGACCGGCGAGACCTTCGCCCGGTTTCCCGGCGGCAAGGGCGCCAACCAGGCGGTAGCCGCGGCAAAGCTCGGCGCCCCCACCACCATGATCGGCTGCCTGGGCAGGGACCCATTCGCCGCGGACCTCCGGGCGCACCTGGCTGAAAACGGCGTCGGGACTCAGCTGGCGGAAGTGGACGCACCGACCGGCACCGCGATGATCGTCGTCGACGCGGCCGGCGAGAACTCCATCGTGGTCATTCCCGGAGCCAATGCGCGGCTCCATCCCACCATGCTCGCCGAAGCCCCGATCCGGCGTGGAGATGTACTGGTCGCTCAACTCGAAGTGCCGGTCGACACGGTGGCCGCTTTCCTTGAGCGAGGCCGGGCAACCGGTGCTGTCACCATGCTCAACGCCGCCCCCGCGGTCCCGGATGCCGTATCCCTGCTCGCCCTTGCAGACATCCTGATCGTCAACGAGATCGAATTGGCGTTCTTCTCCGGCATGGCCGCGTCCAGCCGTGAGGAGCAGATCGACGCCGCCCTGGCCTGCCGCCGCTTCCGCGAACAGGTCGTCGTGGTAACCCGAGGGAAGGAAGGCTCCATCGCCATCGACGGAGACGAGGTGATCGAACACCCGGGTCATGCGGTAACCGCGGTGGATACCACCGGTGCGGGAGACTGCTTCGTGGGAGCGCTGGCAGCGCGCCTGTGCGCCGGCGACCCCCTCGCTTCCGGCCTGGCCTATGCCAATAGGGCCGCGTCCATCTGCGTACAGCGTCCCGGCGCGGGGCCTTCCATGCCGACTTCGGCAGACCTGTAAACGATTCACCCAACCCACGAACCCGGGAAAAAAACCCATGAAAAGCATCAGATTCGCAGCACTGCTCCTGGTCATCGGCGCCGGCCCCGTGCTGGCAGCCGATGCGGAGGAAACCGCATCGGCGCGCGTTGCCGACCTTGGCTGGATCACCGGCTCCTGGGTCGGCCAACTCGGCGACCGCACGCTGGAGGAGACCTGGAGCGAGCCCGGCGCGGGAACCATGGCGGCACTCGTGCGCATGACCGGCGACGACAAGACAGTCATGCTGGAACTGCTGTTCATCCGAGAGGAAAACGGGACGCTGGCACTGCACGTTCAGCCATGGAACCCGGAAAGGCAGCCCGGCATGCCGGGCTTCCAGAAGCTGGTACTGACGGAACTCGAAGGAAGACGGGCACGTTTCAGGGGCACGGTGGATGGCGAAGGGTTCAGAACGCTGACCTACAGTCGCCCTGCTGCCGATATGTTCAGGATCGACGTGGAAACCCAGGAGGGTGCTTTCAGTGTCGACCTCTCCCCGCGCAGCGATGCCCGACGCTGAGTCACCGGGGAAGTCCGATGACAACGCAACGAAGCAACACCATGAACACAGCGACAAGAGCCCTTGGCGGTGCGGCAATTGCGGCGGTCTGTGCGGGTTGCACGGCGCCGGAAGCGCCCTGACCTACGGTTGCGGTTGAAGATACCGGGACTGACCTCACGCGAGCACACCCTTGCTGGATTCCAGCAAT
>JAPOON010000573.1 GCA_026713405.1 Gammaproteobacteria bacterium | reverse complement strand
GGGCTTCCAGAAGCTAGTACTGACGGAACTCGAAGAAGGACGGGCACGTTTCAGGGGCACGGTGGATGGCGAAGGGTTCAGAACGCTGACCTACAGTCGTCCCGCTGCGGATATGTTCAGGATCGACGTGGAAACCCAGGAGGGTGCTTTCAGTGTCGACCTCTCCCCGCGTAGCGATACGGGGCGTTGAGCCTCGGCAGAGCCCCTTGGCGGGGAACCGGCGCAGGCCGAGATACTGCGCGGCTATGTCACCAACGAGGCGCAACGCCTCGTCGAGTCGTCCCGTGAATCTAGCCCGCATCCGTGACCAACTTCCTGCTGCGGACGCCGATGCACTCGCCCTATGCGGGCGTGCTCCTTGCAGCCGGCTTGACGTACTGTCGAGTACGCCGGCGCCGGCTTCCAGTCCGCGCGGCCGCGTGGGACGGCGCCTCGACGCCCTCGCGACGAAAGTTGGTGACGGACGCGGACTAGCGCATCGGCGCCGGAAGCACCCTGACCCTCGGTTGCGGTTGAAGATTCCGGCAATGTCTTCCTGAATAAAGCCTCTGTCCAGCACTGTCGCTCAAGCAATGGGCCGGGTGGTGCGGGTGTATAATTCGCCGGGTTCGACACGGCTGTTTACTCGAGGCGTGGCAGTGCTGAAATTCAAGGCTGGGCAGATCGTCAAGCACCTCAAATTCGGATACCGCGGCGTCATCTTCCAGGCGGACGAGACGTTTGCCCTGAGCGACGAATGGTACGAACAGGTCGCCCGCAGCCGGCCCCCGAAAGACGCGCCCTGGTATCACGTGCTGGTCGACAACGGCATGCACACCACCTACGTGGCAGAGCGGCACCTCGGCACCAGCGGCGACCGCTCGCAGATCCAGCACCCGTCACTGGGCGAACATTTCGAAAGCTACGACGGCCTGGGTTATCAACCGCGCACCGTGCACTGATCGCCAGCGGCCAGCGGCGCACACCGACAAAGCAGCAAGACATGAGCGAACGTGGTTCCATCGAGCGCACCGGGCTCGTTCGGCTGGCTCAGGAGCAACTCGGACGATCCCGGGGCGACTGGCGCTGGACTGCGGCGTTCGGTCTGTTCCTGTTCGCCTTCACTGGATTCCTGCTGGGTGTATCGCTGACGGAACGCCCCTCGGTGGTCGATGCGGGTATCCTCACCAAGGCCTACTACAGCCTGGGGTTGTTCGTGGTGGGCGGCCTGGACATCGGCACGCCCACGGATGGCCCGCTGATCGGCCGTGCCATGCTGTGGATTGCCTACTTCGGGGCGCCGGTACTGACCGCATCCGCCGTCATCGAGGCCGTGGCCAGAATCGTCTCGCCCCGCCCCTGGCAACTGCGCCGCATCCGCAACCACGTGGTGGTGGTCGGTACGGTTCCACTGATCGACAATTACCTGCGCGCCCTGCGCAGGCACGCTCCGCGCACGCCGGTGGTGGTGGTCGACGAACGCATCGAACCCGTCCGCCGGCAGGAGTTGGAGCAGACGTTCAACGTCACGGTGGTGACCGGCGACATCACCCACGACTTCCTGATCCGGGCCTTGCGCCTGCACCGGGCACGCAAGGTGGTGCTGCTCGGCGAAAGCGATTTTCAGTCCTACGAGGCCGCAAGCCGGATGCTCGCCCAGTATCCCCGCCTGAAATCCCGAATCGTGCTGCGCTGTCACAACCTGCGCTTCATGCGCGCGCTTCAGGAAACCGCCGTCGCCCGGCAGTGCGTCACGTTCAATTCATACCAGCTTGCCGCCTCGGGCCTGGTGCGCGACCACCTGATCGACCATTTCCACCAAACCGACCTGCCGGATACCGTGGTCATCGCCGGATTCGGACGCTTCGGGCAGACGGTGCTGGAAGAGATGCAGGACCACGCCGGGCGGGAGATATCGACCCTGGCGCTGATCGACATCGATGCCGCACGGCGCGTGCTGGTCGCCGAAGAGCAGCGCCGGATTGACGGCAGCTATCGAAAGGAGGTCTTCGAGGGCGACATTTCCCACCCGGAGGTGTGGCAAAATCTCGAAACCAGCGTCGACCTGGCGGCGGGTTCGCCCACCATCATTCTCGGCACCGGCAACACCGAGGAAAACCTGCGTGCCGCACTGTGGATCAAGCGCAAGTATCCCGACGCGCTCGTTTTCTCCAGGACCACCGACATCTCGAGGCTCGCCCTGGAAGTGGGGGCCGAGCACGGCATCAACTATTTCAGCATCCGGCAACTGGTCGAGGATCACATTCCTGACGACTGGTTGGGGTAGCGGAGCAGGCGAACGGGCCGGCCAATCTCTGGGGCAAGCCGGCCTCGCTCAGCGAAGACCGGCGTCAATCGGCACGAACTGGCCGGAAACTCCAGCGGACAGGTCACTCGCCAGAAACAGCGCCGTTCCGGCCACGTCGTCTTCGGACGCCATTCGCCCGAGTGCAGTCTCGGCATCGTACAGCGCCCGGGCTTCTTCAACCGTCAGTCCGCCCTCCCCGGCCCTGGCTTCCATTCGCCCGACAAGCGCATCCGTTGGGATGGGTCCGGGCGCCAGTGCATTGACGCGAATGCCATGCCGGCCGAGGTCCTGGGCCGCGGCACGGACGATACCCAGCACTGCGTGCTTGGTGGCCGTATAGAGGCACTGGCCCGCGTGACCGCGATAAGCGTTCAGTGAAGCCGTCGCGATGATCGAACCGCCGTTTTTCTTCATCAGGGGCACCGCCTGCTTGATGGTCGCCGCCACCCCCTTCACGTTGACGGCAAAGACTTCGTCCCAGTGTTCGAAATCCATGGCGTCAATGCTGCACCAGGGCGGTACGACGCCGGCATTGGCGACGACGATATCGATGCGTCCGAACGAATCCTCGATTTTCGCAATGGCCCGCACAAGATCTGCTTCATCCGCCACATCGCCTCGCTGACCCAACCACCCCGGCGGCAACGCCCTCGAAACCTCCGCCACGTCAAATGCAAGCCCTTGCGCGCCCGCCTCCGCGAAACGCCGGGCGATGCGCTGGCCGAGGCCGGTGGCGGCTCCGGTAACCAACGCGACGCTGCCTTCAAGTGTCAACTGCATCCATCCCTCCCCTCGTCAATGTCGGGCACCGGCACGAATGCGCTAAACGCAACGCCGCACGATCACCCGTTAGCATGTGGCAAAAGCCTACTGCATTCGAAGCGCGGCCCCTGCAGGCAAAATACTTGCAGTGCGCGTCACTCGTCACGCCGTGCTCGCGTTCCGCCGCCTCAATCCGTTCGCGGGCCTATGCTCGATGCAGATGAGAGTCCTTCTATGATGATGCCCTCGGGCGACCATGTGCAATTCTGTGACCAATTTTCACCTGGACATACTCCCTGCCTCCAGGAAGCCGTTCGGCGGGATGGCCTGACATAGCGGTTCTGCTATCGCATTACTCGTGCCGGAGCCAACCGACGAGCTGGGAACAGCCTGCTTCAACGTTGGCAAAGCGCTTCGCCATGCGTTTCCATGAGCGGCTCCATGCAACTTGCCGGTTCGGCGAGTGTCTCATTCAGACAGGCAGTTCCAGCGAAATTCACAAGGTTCCCGGTCGATGGAGACGGCGAGGAGCCCGCGCGCGCGGTATTCCCGGGCAGAGCCAATCCGGTTACCGAAAAGCAGCGAGGCAAAGACGAACCATGAGTGCAAGTATTGCAGCGGAAAAAATTGTCCGGAACCACCATGGCGATGTACCGGGCGCGGGCACGGCGCCAAGGAAAGTCGAACCGGGCAGCCAATCGACCCATACGCCCTTGCAGGCCCGGCAGGTTCCGCCGTTGCACTCCAGCCGGGCTTCCGCGGGAAGCACCCAAGTCGGCAATCCGCAG
>JAPOON010000572.1 GCA_026713405.1 Gammaproteobacteria bacterium | reverse complement strand
CAGCCGTTCCAGCTCTTCCGGCTCGACCTCGGCGTCCAGCCAGGCATCCAGCACGGTCTTGCGGACGCGCCAGCGCCCTTCGGTGTGCTCTCCGGCAATCTCTCCCGATTCGAGCATCTCGTATATCGCCTCGAGCTTCAGGCCGGCGTAGTCGGCGGCCTGCCAGGGGGCCAGAAAGGCTTCCCGTGTTACGCGCATGACGGCGTTCCTTATAAAGTTGGGGGCTTGCTCCGGCGCCCCAACACCGCGGCCGGGGCAAAGCGGAATTGTAACACGGCGTCAACCCGCGTCCGGGCCCGCGGATGCCGCGTGATGGAGAATGGCAAGGCATTCGACGTGGTAGGTCTGGGGAAACATGTCCAGCGGTTGCACGCTCTCCGCGCAGTAGCCCAGATCGGTCAGCAATCGCAGGTCGCGGGCGAGAGTCGGCGGGCTGCACGATACGTAAACAATCCGGGGAATGCGCATGGCGGCGAGCGCTTCGAGGGTTTGCGGGCGGCAGCCGGCGCGCGGCGGATCCAGCACGGCGACGTTGGCGCGGACGCTTTGGGCCAGGTAACGATACAGAATTCGCTCCACCTTGCCGGTACGAAATTGACAGTTGGCAATGCCAAGCCGCTCTGCCTGCCGGACGGCCAGAAGGGTCGCCTGGCGACTGCTTTCAACGGCGTGAACGACCGCGCAGTGAGGCGCCAGGGTCAACGCGATCGAGCCGCTGCCGCTATACAGGTCGAGGACAACGTCTTGCGGTTCCAGCCTGGCGGCGGCGCGCACCAATCCATAGAGTTGTTCCGTCTGCCCGCTGTTGACCTGGAAAAAGGCCTCCGGCACGATCTCGAACCGCAGGTCGCCGATCCGTTCGTGGATGACCGTGTTACCGCCGAGGTGGGACGTGACCCCGTCAAACACCGCTGGCGTGACCGACGTCTTGCGGTGCATCATCAGGCCGCTGACCAGGTCATTCAGACTTTGCCATAGCCTGTGCTGCGCCTGCTCCGCAACGTGGCCCTGCACGATCACCGTTACCAACACCTCTCCGGTGTGTTGGCCCACCTGAACCTGCACCTGATGCAGCACCCGCCGCAACGCCTGCTCTTGCGTTACCAGATCCCGAATCCGTTGCATCACCACATCGATCCGCGCGTCCCCGATTTGGCACTGCGGCACGTCGAGAACCGCGGAGCGGCCGCGTTCGATCAGCCCGAGAGCGCCGCTCGCCGCGTCAAAGTGGTAAAGCGCCTTGTTGCGATAACCGAACGGCTTCGGACTCGCCAGCGTGGGCAGCACAGGCACGTCGGGCAGTCGGCCAATGCGTGTCAGGCAGTCACCCACCTGTTGGTTCTTGTTCGCCAGTTGGCCGTCGTATCCGAGATGCTGCAGGTGGCACCCGCCGCAGCGGTCGTACAACTGGCAGGGTGCAGGCACCCGCTGCGGCGACGCCTGGCGCAGCGCCAGCAATTCCGCAAAGGCGTAACGCTTCCTCTGGTCGACGAGGCGAACGTCAACCACGTCGCCGGGCAGGGTGCGCGGAACGAACACGGCGAGCCCGTCGAGGTGCCCGAGACCTTGTCCGCCATGCGCCAGCCGGGTAATCTCCAGGGTGCCTTCAATCGGCTCAACGGGCGGTGTATCGGCCGGCCGGCGCGGTCGGCGGCGGCGTCTCGGCATGGGTTACCTCAGTACAACCAGCGGGTTATCGGAAGGATAACGGGAATGTGGAGGGCGGTTTGCACGGTGTCCGCGTTTGCCGTCGCCATGGCACACGTGGAGACCATGATCGTCGTATACCTGCGGCGCTTGTACTACCCGGAAGGCTTTCGCTTTCCACTGGTGATCATCGACACGCCGACCCTGGT
>JAPOON010000571.1 GCA_026713405.1 Gammaproteobacteria bacterium | reverse complement strand
TGGGTGAGGATGCCGTCGGAGTGGTCCTGGCTGTGCTCTTGAATGTGAGCGACGGCTTCGTCGAGCGAGTCGACCAGTTTGACGCCGAGGATCAGTGTCATCCATTCGGTGTCCCAGTCGTCGGGCCCGGCGGGGGTGACTGTTGCTCCGCTGTCTGTGAGGAATGGCATGGCGTCGGGTGTTGCGCGTATCTCGACACCGCACTCGGCCATGCGCTGCGCCAGTTTGGGTAGAAATTCGGGCGCGATCTGGCGGTTTACGAGAAGCGTATCGAGGGCGTTGCAGACGGAGGGGCGCTGGGTGCGGGCGTTGACGATTACGTCCATGCCGCGTTCCTGGTCGGCGGTGATATCGACGTAGTAGTGGCAGATGCCGATGCCGCCGGTGATGACTGGGATGGTGCTCTGTTCGCGGCAGAGGCGGTGCAGACTGTTGCCGCCGCGGGGAATGAGCATATCAACGTAGTTGTCCATGCGCAGGAACTGGGAAACGAGCGCCCTGTCCGGGTTTCCGATGTACTGGATGGCCTCGGTGGGCAGGCCCTGGGCCTGGAGCGCGTCGCCAATGACTGAGACCAGCGCGAGGTTGCTGCGCAGGGTTTCTTTGCCGCCGCGCAGGATGACGGCGTTGCCGGTCTTGAGGCTG
The DNA here is from genome assembly GCA_026713405.1 of Gammaproteobacteria bacterium. The sequence goes on along the minus strand of JAPOON010000571.1, from coordinate 879 downwards.
AGGACGGCGATATCGATGGTGGTGTTGGGGCGGGCCTCGTAGATGACGCCGAGGACGCCGATGGGAATGCGGCGCCGGCTGAGGCGCAGACCGTTGGGCAACAGGCGGCTTTCCATTTCGGCGCCGACCGGGTCGGGGAGCGCGGCGACCTTGCGCGTGTCGTCCGCCAGCCCTCGGATTCGTTCCGGTGTCAGCAGCAGGCGGTCGAGGATGGAGTCGCTGAGCCCGCTGGCGCGGCCATCGGCGATGTCCAGTTCGTTTTGCGCGAGGACTTCAGCGCTGCGTGCTTCCAAGGCGTCGGCGATAGCATGAAGCGCTTCATTTTTGCGCGTTGATGAAAACCCTGCCAGTTTGCGGCTTGCCTGGCGCGCGGCCTGGCCCATCGCCTCGAGGTCTACCGGTTGTCCGGCGGGCTGAGAGGGTTCATTTTCGGGCCGTTGGCCGGTATTTTGTTCGATCGCGCTTGGTTTCTTGACAGCTATAGTCATGAATCTCCTCCCAGCTCTATTCCAACAGAATTAAATCATTGCGGTGGAGCGCGACCGGCCCGTAGCCATAGCCGAGCCGTTCGCTTATCTCGTGTGACTGGCAGCCGCGAATGCGGTTCAGGTCGGCACTACTGTAACGGGTGATGCCGCGCGCCAGATCCGGCCCGTTTTTTTCCTTCACGTAGACGGCGTCGCCGCGCTCGAATTCGCCTTCCACGGCAGTGATGCCTACGGGAAGAAGGCTATTGCCTTGATGGCGCAGGGCTTTGGCCGCGCCGGGATCCACCAGGAGACGGCCCGAGGGGGCAGGGCCGGCCAGGATCCAGCGTTTACGGTTTTCAAGGGGCGCTTCCTGTGAGGGGAAGCGGGTTCCCACGGGCTGACCGGAGAC
>JAPOON010000570.1 GCA_026713405.1 Gammaproteobacteria bacterium | reverse complement strand
GTCATGACCGACTACGACGTCGCCTGGGTCATTCTCGTCTGCGGGTTCATGGGCGGGCTAATCGGAGTGCTGATTCGCACGGGCTCGACGAGGGCGTTCACCGAGGTGCTGGGACGGCGCGTCAGGTCGGCGAAAGGCGCGCTGACGGCGACTTGGGTGCTCGGCATCTTCCTGTTCGTGGACGACTACCTGAACTCGCTGGCCGCCGGTTCCGCGATGCGCAAGCTCACCGACACCTACCGGGTGTCGCGCGAAAAGCTGGCTTATGTGGTCGACTCCACGGCCGCGCCCATCAGCGTCATCATCCCGTTCTCGACCTGGGGCGTGTTCTTCGCGGGGCTGATCGTCGCCAACGGCATTGCACCCGAGGGGGAGGGTCTCAACACCTATATCGGCGCCATCCCCTACATGCTCTATGCCTGGGTGGCGGTGCTGCTCGTGCCGCTGGTCATCCTCGGCGTCATCCCGTCGCTGGGCGCCATGAAGGCCGCGGAGCATCGCGCCGGCACCACCGGCGTGACCGTCCCGCCCGAGGCGGAGCACATCGAACAGGCGAACGAGTCGATTCAGCCCCGGGAAGACATCAGGCCCAGCATTACCCTGTTCGTGGCGCCCATGCTGCTGCTGGTGCTCGCCACCCTGTATTTCGACAAGGACTTCCTGATCGGTATCTACGTGACGCTCGGCTGCACGGCGGCCTATATCCTCGCCACCCGGATGATGAGCCTGCACGACACCTTCGACACCATTATCGACGGGTTCAAGACCATGATCGAGCCGCTCGGGGTACTGGTGGCGGCGTTCATCCTGAAGGATGTGAACGACGCGCTCGGCCTCGCCGAGTACGTCGTCGAGACCATGCAGCCCCTGTTGACGGCACAGTCGCTGCCGACGGTGGTGTTCGCGTCGATGGCCCTGGTGTCGTTCCTCACCGGGTCGAACTGGGGCGTGTTCGTCATCGTGCTGCCCATCGTCACCGCGCTCACCAGCAATCTCGGCGCGGACATGACGCTGGTTATCGGGGCCACGCTCTCGGCGAGCACTTTCGGCAGCCACGCCTGCTTCTATTCCGATGCCACCGTGCTGACCGCACAGGCATCGGGCTGCACGCCGATGCAGCATGCGCTGACACAGATTCCCTATGCGCTGATCGCGGCGCTGATCACGATCGCGGGTTTCCTCGCGCTCGGGTACTGGTAGGTTTGCCGGGCCTGTGGCGGGCGTACGGGCAGGAACCGGCGACAATGGAACGAAGAATTTTCAATAACGGAACAGGAGTATGAAGCGATGAGAAATGTAACGGTGTCAATCGTCCTGGGTGCGGTAGCCGTGGCCACCGCGATGTCCGCCAACGCCGCTGATGAGGCAGCCGTCATTCCGGCGAAGATCAGCGTGGACGAACTGGCCGGCAGCATTTTCGAGCGGGACGACATGATCGAGACGGTGCACGAGGGTGGCAACACGACGCTCGATGTGACGACGCTGCTTTCGAGCGACGGCAAATTCGCATCCGGCATGTACCGGTCGGGCAAGGCCCGGTTGGAAATTGAGGAACCCTATGGTGTGGATGAATTCATGTATTTCCTGGAAGGCGGGATCAGGCTGATCTCAGCGGATGGAACCGTGCAGACGATCGATGCGGGCGAAGCGGTTACCGTCCCCAAGGAATGGACGGGCACCTTTGAAACCGAGGGTTATTCCAAGATCTGGGTCATCTATTCCGCTGATGGATCAGGCCTTTGAAATGGCGTTCGGAATGACCGGTGGCAGGCGCGGCCCGCCGGCAATGGGCAGCCGCAATGCCGGGGACGGAGACTGGCGTAGCGCCGACACGATCTGCCAGGCAGCATGGCTGAGGAGGAGGGTATGACATGAGCCGTTTCACGCGCAGGGAATTCGTGGGTTCGTCGGCGGCGCTGCCGCTGGGACTGGGTCTCGCGGCGGGGGCGCGGGCTGGAGCAACGGCCGGAGCAACGGAGGTGCCCGCGGCCGGTGCGGCATCAATGATCGTGACCGGCGCCAACGTCATCACGATGGACGGCGACAACCCGCGGGCGGAGGCGCTTGCCATTCGCGGCGACCGCCTGCTGGCGGTGGGGGCCGACGAGGATGTTCTGCAGCATGCCGGCGCCGGCACGCAGCGGATCGATGCCCGGGGCCTGACCGTCACGCCGGGCTTCATCGATGCGCACAGTCACCCGCTGTTCGCCGGGGAGGCGGTGGGCGTAAACGTCAACCTGCGCCGCATCGGGGACGTCAAGCGGGCCCTGGCCGCCAAAGCCGCGCAGACGCCGCCCGGCCACTGGATTCGCGGCGTCATGTACGACGACACCAAGTTCGAGGACGCTCGGCCCCTCGACCGGCGCGACCTCGACGAAGCCGTACCCGATCACCCGGTCTATGTCGGGCACCGCGGCGGCCACACCGGCGTCGTCAATTCGAAGGCCTTCGAAATGGCCGGCATCACCAACCGCACCCCGGACCCGGACGACGGCCGGTACTTCCGCGAAAACGGCGAACTGACCGGCAAGGTCGCCGAGCATGCGCGCGATGTGTTCTTCGAGGTGGGCACCTGGCCGGTCATCGACCGGGCGGTGCGGCAGCGGGCGGCGGAAATCGCCTCCCGGAACATGGCGGCGGCGGGCCTGACCTCGACGACGGATGCCTACGGCACCCTCAACGACCTGATCGCCTACCAGGATGCGCGCGATGTGGGTGAACTTCGTTTTCGCCTGTCGTTCATGCCCGGCGGCCGCAGCGAAGTCTATGCCGGCCTGAAGACCGCCGGCGTACGCTCGGGCTTCGGCGATGAGACCATTCGCATCGGCGCGGTCAAGTTCAGCGCCGACGGGTCGGCGTCGGAGCGTACGATGTACATGAGCACGCCCTACGAGGGCACCGACGATCACGGCATTCTGACCATGACCCAGGAACAGATCGATGCGGCGGTCGACGATGCGGTTGCC
>JAPOON010000569.1 GCA_026713405.1 Gammaproteobacteria bacterium | reverse complement strand
GCGGAACCGAAGCAGGGAGGTCCGCTGTATCACGGAGCACCGGGACATCGAACTGGAGGACAGGGCCCGGCTTTATCTCGCGGCCTCGCTCGGCCGGGTGGACAATGTCTTTAAGTTGCCCCGCCGGTTCCTCTCGCCCCTGGAGCGTCCCTTCTACACGCCGAGCGGCGGCTGGAACCAGGTCTGGTACGGCTATGCGCCCTCCAACCCGGACATGGTGCGGAAATACCTGGATATCTTCCGGGCGGTGAACAACTTCGTCCACACCGGCGCCGACGGGGCAACGCCGGCCATGCGCCTGGGCCTCGCCGACCGCCCGCTCGCCTATGCCGACCTGCTCTGGCCGGGCGAGAAGATCCCGTCCCCGAAGAAGGTCCGCCGCAAGGGGCGCGCGCTCAAGCTCTGATAGGGCTCAGTCGCATAGCCCGCCCGCGCCCGTCTCGGTCTAGGTTCCGGAGGCAGGGCATGTCGGAATCGCTCATCACCGCGGCGCGCGCCCGCGCCGGTCCCGGCAGCGCGCGACAAACGGGTCCCGGTGTCCCGAGCCGGGGGGACGAGGCCGCTGGAGAACAGTTGCGGGACCCCTTCCCGGCAGAATTTCTTCAGGTTCATCAACTTTCCGGATGAACGGAAATCGCACTCCCGACCGTCCAGAGCTTCGGACGCTCCATGCCGAGCATGTCGGCAACATCTGTCCAGAACGGAGCCTCTGTTTCGTCTTCGGCGAACCAGACCTTCAGCCGGCCCCTCGTCCACCGCCATCGGCCTTCCTCGCGTACGCCGCCGGCGACCGGCGCCGCCGAGAGCCGTCCGCCCTCCTCGAAGACGAAATCCCTCCACTTTGCGGCCATCCAGGGCAACGCCACCGGTTCGCTCGCCTCGATCAGACGGTCCGTCAGCTGGAATGCCGCGTGGCGATGGCCCGTCGGCAGCACCGGGAACGGGTAGCCGACCGGATAGCGGAACTCGGGCTGGCCCGGAATCTCGGTAATCACCCAGTCCTGGCCCCTTGCGTCGGTCTCCGTGTGCGACACGCCGTACGCCATGAGCTTGCCTTCGTCGTCCAGGCGCCAGACTTCGTCCATCCAGAAGCTGTCCTCCGAAACAGCCTGACCGCCGACGAACACGTAACCAACCCCGGAAGGCGACAGCAGGACGTTGCCGTGCTCGGCCTTGACGAACGCCAGGACCTCTTCCTCCGTCGTGGTCGGCGCGCCCCGCGACGCGCCCAGACCGGTCCGGCCCGGCGCCGTCAGATGGGATCCCGGGAAATTACGGATCGGCGCGTCCGGATCCTGCCGCCTCAACTCGTCCATGCGGAGTGACGTCTGCTTCTCGTTGATTGCCATATCCGGAGGGAGTGCAAGGCCTGGACAGGCGTCCGCCAGCGCGCGTGGCCAACTGTCCTGGACGTGGCCGTTGCTCGAACGGATCCAGTATCGCCTGCCGGACTTCTCCTGCCTGACGGTCTCGCCCGCGAGGGTGCCTGTCGTGGGATCGTAGAACAGGGGAAGATGCCGGGTTTTCCGGCCGTCATCATACGAATTCCTGACAACGGCCCCAACCTGTCTGGCCCGCTGCGTTACTTCCCACTTCACGCGCGTCTGGGCCAGCCACAGCGGGTCGCCGTTTCTCTTCTTGTAGGCAAGGCAGCCGATCCGCGACCCGTCCTTCGCGAAGACAAAACCCCGAACGATGTTGCGGTATTTCGGATGATATACCCCCTCCAATATCCACGCGCGGCCTGACAACAGCCGGTCGTAGAAGGCCTTGCTGTGGGACACGAAGTTCGGATGGGTGCCGATGCCGATATTCCGGACCGGCTCATGCGCCATGCAGGACGACAGCACCGCTCCCGCCAGAAGCAGCGCCAGAGAGCTTTCCATGCCCTGTTTCGATGTCGTCATCCTTCATGATCTCCTTTCCGTGTCTCCCGATCACAACTAATGACCGGCATGCCCGAGACTGCCGAACCTTATTTCCCTTCTGTCCTGGTTCCCCTGCCAGACAGTTAAGATGCCGGCCACCATGCCTTTCTCCTGCCGTCGCGAATGTGTTTTCTTCCAATAACCACGCCCGCAATACCTCCCAATAGAAGGATGACACCCGTAAAGCCCGCACTGGGATCCGTGGCCAGGTAAAGAAGTCCGACGACCGCCGCCAAGAATCCAAGAACAACACACACGATCCCCCTTATTGCGCGGCCCACATGTTGAGTATATCTGGCGCCACACCCGCGGCATACTTCATACTTGGCCTTCACCTCGGTCCCGCAGTAATCGCAGACATTCGTTTCCACGTTCATTTTGACTTCCTCCGCGCTTGAGAAGGGCAAGTGGTCCACGAAGCTGGAGATGGAGAACTCGGTGGCGACGCTGAGGCAATATCCGCCGTAAAGCGCTGCCGGTAGCGCGGCGGGATGGCGTCGCCATCATTCACTGCTGACGCCTGGATCTCGACCTTTCCGACCGTCCACCAGGATGGCAGGCCCAGACCCGGGGCCGAAGCGAGATCGTCCGGACCCGGCGCCTGCTGGGCCAGACCGGGCCCGTGAAAACCGGCGATCGCCACTACAGACAGAATTCCCGCCAGGAGCATGAAGCCCCCTCTCCAGTCGATGCGAAACGGTCCCGGGTGGCCGGGCCGTTGCACCTATCCAAAGCATGGAGAGTCCCGCCTGTTCGCCGGAGCATCGGGGAGCTACCCCGTTGCCGGATTGTCGGCTGTTCTATTCAGCGGGCGACCCGACAGAGCGGGCGCTTTGGACTAGGTGCAAGAGAATGGTGACAGAAACCGCCGGCGGCGCGCAAGTCCCTCTCCGGCGCTTTTCGGAACCTGCTGTATCAGGGCGTTCAATTATCCCCAGGCCGGCATCGAGCCCGAGGCCGTCATAGCGGGCATTGCGCCCGCCGCACCCACATCACCACATTGAAGGGGCGATCCCGGCGCGCGCCGGCTATCCCCCGGCGCCCTACATCACTCTTCGTCCCAAGGCGGCTCGTCGAGGCCGGCCCAGGGTGCCCCGGGGCGCTCATACTGCATCCACTGCCAACACAGCCAGTAAATGATGGCGGCGCCGATGAGAATGACAAGCCCGGACCAGTTGACGTCCTCGATCCAGAGCGCCAGGCCGAGGGCAACGAAGGCGACGGTCGAGACGGTGGCTGCCGGAAAACGCAAGCGCTGCCAGAACGCGAGATGCAGGCTCAGGGTCATGCACCCGTGAACCACGCAGACCAGCCCGCCGAAGAGATACGGATTGGCGGCGATCCACAATTTGAGTGCTGTCATGGTGGAGATTCTACCCTGGTGCTGTCCGGTATGGCACCCCGGTCGTGAAGCAGTTGCATGGTGAGACCGGCATAGGTCGCCGCCCCGACGACCCCGATGACCGCCATCGCCAGGACGACCTCAAGCATGGCCAAACCACGCGGGCTGCGTCCGCAAAACCGCCCCGTCAGGGTCCGCTCCGACATCTTGCGGAGCAGACCCCGGGACTTCCCGCCGGAGCGCCGTCGCTGCACGGAAGTGCTACCCGAACAAGAACCAGACGTTGTGCTGGCCGTCCCCGCCTTCGCATGCACCGTTAACCTGGGCGAGATTGTAGGGCATGGTGGCGTTGACGATGTCTCCCGTGCCGGACCCGTCGGCGCCGCTCGGCACCGCCAGCGCCACCGTCGGGTCAGCACCGTCGTCAACCCGGGCGAGAACGATGCCGGCGCGCGACCGGGTCATCCCGATATAGGTGCCGAGGATGTCCTCGCAGGCGCCTTCGTCCAGGCCGCGCAGGCCGAGCCAGAAGCGCTTGCCGCCCGTCCCGATGGGATACACCTCGATAAGATTGCCGAACGGGTGATTGAAGGTCGTGCCGTTATACGCGCTGTCGGGAACCTTGCCCCGGTCGTAGAGCAGCTGCATGCTGAGCCCGGTATAGTTGCCGCTCGTCGCGAAGGTCGACTCGACGCCGGCGCGCACCTGGTTGATCAGGCTCGTCGTATCCGTGCGCTTCTGGCGCTCCTGCGCCGACGTGAACAGCACGATCACGCCGCCGATGATGATCCCGATAACCCCGATCGCCAGGATGACCTCCAGCATCGCAATGCCGAGGTTGCCGCGATCGCGGATGCGGCCCCAAAAACCCGGACGGAAGGCCAGTTTACTCAGAAACATTTCCAGTTTGCTCCCTTCATGCACACCTGTCAGGAGAGCGGCGCCGGCAGAGTGTGCCTGCCGGCCGAGGGGCCCCGAGCGTGAGGTCCGCCGCTCTGCGATGACGGGCACACGGGCTCACTCGCTTCGCAATACCCAGAAGCGTGAAAATTGGGGAAACAGACGAAAGCGCCTTGTCGGCCGGGCTCTAACGCCAAAAAAATTTCGTGAAAATCCGCTGGCAGGGACCGTTCCATTCGTTTGGAAGCCTCGGGTAACGATGTTGGCGCCGATTCGAGACAGTCGCGGCGGCCGCTCAGGGTCGGCTTTTCACACACTCCATAGCCGGAGGCTCAGTCCCCCCGGGGACGTTCCTGAGCACCCGGACATCGAACCGGAGGACAGGGCCCGGCTTTATCTCGCGGCCTCGCTCGGCCGGGTGGTCCACACCGGCGTCGACGGCGCGACGCCGGCCATGCGGCTGGGCTTCGCCGACCGCCCGCTCGCCTATGCCGACCTGCTCTGGCCGGGCGAGAAGATCCCGTCCTC
>JAPOON010000568.1 GCA_026713405.1 Gammaproteobacteria bacterium | reverse complement strand
GCCCACGTCGACCAGGGGGTGATGGGTGGCCACCACCTGGTGACCGTCGGCGCGTGCGATCTCGCTCAAGAGCGTCTGCCAGGTTGCCTCGTCCCAGACCGCGCTCGGCCCGTCGTCTTCGTGGGTGTCCCAGGGAAGGATGCGCCAGGCTCCGAGCTCGAGGGGCTGCATGGGCATGTTCGCATCCACCATGGGCTGCAGCAGGTCGTGGTTGCCCGGCAGGCAGAGCAGGGGGCCGGTGTGAAATTCGCCCAGGATGTCCAGGCAGCGCCGGTAGGTCGAGACAACCGGGTCGTGGGCGATGTCGCCCGTTGCCAGCACTGCCGCCGGCTGCCGTTCGCCGGCCGCCGCTGCCAGCACGGCCCTCAGCGTTTCGGTGGTGTCCGTGTCGAGCAGGCGCTTCTCTTCGCTTTCGAGGAGGTGTAGATCCGTGATGTGCAGAACCGACCGGACACCAGGGGAGGTGTCTGCGGCTGCCATCAAGAGACGGGGGCCGGTTCCCGCAAGGCCACGCCGTTACGCAGGCAGTAGGACAGGAACTCGCCCAGGAAGCGGTTCACCTGCACTTTCTCGTCCTTCTGGCGCATGGCGTCGTTGGGATACGCGTAAACGGCCTTGAAGTGGCGCGCCCGCTGGTATTCCACCACCTCGGCGCAGCGGGCATCGTGGTAGATGCGCACGGTGAAGCCGGGGTTCAGGCCCCAGGGCGCTTCCGGCCCCTGCACCAGGCGGATCAGGGTGGTATAGGGATTTCGTTCCAGCACCTCGATGCTCACTTCCGCGCGGCGACCGGCAAGGGTGACGTCCAGCGTATCGCCGTGACGGTCGCGCAGCCCGGGAAACAGCCGCATGAGGCGCAGGTAGTTCGCATCGCACTCTGCCATGTGCCGGGGCAAATCGATGCTGTAATGGTTGTTCGCGCGTTTCATGCAGGTCTGGAACTCCATCCTGGCCCCAATATATACCGTGGTCTCTACGATATACAAAACGTTCGTGACCTGGGATGCAGCAACTTCGCCGATTGCGGTTGCCGGCCTTGACGGTACGATGCGGCTGCAATGATTTCCGAAATCCCGAGTTCAGGCGGGGGGACATGAAGGCACTGAAGCTTTTCTGGTCGCGCGGCCACCAGCGGAACGCCGGCGATTGGTTCTCGCCGCTGATCTGCGGGCACCTGAGCGGGCGCACTGTCGTCTATGCCGACCCGCGACGCTGCGACATGGCCGCCTCGGGCAGCTTGCTGGCGCGGCTCGACAAATCCCACCCCCTGCATCGTCTGGGCATTCGCCGCCGGCTCGACATCTGGGGCACGGGCTCTCTGCGCAGCCAGGACCGGCTGACGGGCGCCCATCGCCTGCATGCGCTGCGCGGCCGGTTGACGCTGGAGCGCTGCCAGCGGGTGGAGGCGCCGCCGCGCCTGGGAGACCCGGGCCTGCTGGCCGACCTGCTGCTCGATGATCCGCCGGCCAGGCGCTCCGGCATCGGCGTGATCCCCCATCTTGCCGACCGGGGGCACGCCGAAGTAAACGCATTCGTCGACGCAACCGCCCAGGCCCGTCTCCTCGACGTCACCGCTCCCGTCACGGAACTTCTCGCCGAGATCGCTTGCTGCGAGGGCGTGCTGTCCACCGGGCTGCACGGCCTGGTGTTCGCCGATGCACTGGGCATTCCGAATCGCTGGGTCACGGCATCCGGGGCGTTGACTGGCGGCCGCCACAAGTTTGACGACTACTACAGCGTATTCGACATGCAGCCAAACCCCGTACGGTTGCCGGGCCTCGATCCGGAAGCGGCATTCGACGGCTACGGCCGACCCGGCATCGAGACCATCAAGCAGGAGTTGCTTGCGAGTTTTCCCTTTCGCTGAGCGCCGTGGTGGATGCGGCCAGCACCATCACGGGCAGCCAGAAATAGCACCAGAAGAGGGT
>JAPOON010000567.1 GCA_026713405.1 Gammaproteobacteria bacterium | reverse complement strand
CGAAACGCGGCGTGCCGGTACGAGCGAGCGCGACTGCGAGGCGATCGAGTCCGCCTTCCTGTATGACGGCCTGTTCTACGAAAAAATCGATTAGCAGCCCGAGGCCTTGACCCTGGCTCCCATTGGCCGCTATGCGGGATCTCTAACCAGCAACGGCAGCTATTTTCGGACTTGGTTGCGTGCCGAACGTCAGTGTCTGAGCCTATGCCAACAGTCCGATCTCCAGCAGAAACCTGCGGAGGTGCGGAAATACTGCGGCCGCGACACTCTCGAACATCCAGGTGGATTGCCAGACCGGCCTCATCCGCTCGACGCTGAAGCAGGGCGGCATACCCCATTTCGCTTTCGCCTTCACACGCCACAAAAACACGTTGGCGCTGTGGCCTGTGACCGCGCCCTCTTGGCATCAACCGAATCGCGGTACGGCACCGAAAACGCCGCCGAGATACTTCTTGTAGTAGTTGTCGTCGCGCCGAACGCCCTTGACATCACCAAGGGCGTAGATCTCTGTACTGCCTGACCGGTCCTTTTCACAGAAAACGATTTCTTCTTTCGACAGCTCTTCGAGAAGGGAAATGTTGTGGCAACTCGTCCAGAGCTGAGCGTTGTGTGGATTGCGTCCAGGATCATGAAACCAGCTCATGATTTCCGGCAAGAGCATCGAGTGAACGGCGGCGTCAAGTTCGTCGATGATCGCCATGCTTCCTGTCATCAATACATCGGATATCAGCGGAAACAGCTTGAGAAATTGTTGAGTTCCATGACTTTCCATCCCGAATGGCATTGGCTCGGCGAGTCCCTCATGTCGAAAGTTGAGTCGTGGCCCATTTGAGCTGTCAACCACTTCAAGGGTGCGGACTCCGACATCGATTCGGCTGATTTCCTGATTCAGACTTTCAACTATGTCGGGTCGATAACTGTATTCACCCAATACCATGTTGTGATCAAACTCGATTTTTTCAAAAAGGATATTGGTGCGAGCAGTATTCACAAAACCTTTGATGGCAGTCGCAACCGGGTGATTGAATTGCGCCAATGTGGAGATGACGCTGGCGTTCGGTCGCAAAACATTCTCTAAAGCTCGCTTGTAACCCGCAAGGCCGAAGACGCGCGCGGCCTTGACAGTTCCGTCTTCGAATCGTTCGACCAGTCGCGTTCTTCTTCCCGTGGCAGACGGCCAATAGAATATTCCCTCGCGGATAACGCTTTGGTTGTTCGCATTGTCGAACACCAACTCGTAGGTGTAAGGACACTCGGCCATGTCGTCCTGATCGACCGTGCCAATTGTCTCTAAACCGGACAACCAGAACTTGAGTCGAGTTGGATTCCCTAACCAGGAACGGTCGTTAAACGGCTCATAAGGGAGTCGGTTACCTGGCGAAAAAGCGAAACTTGATTGGAGAAACCAGGTGGCGAATGACAGCGCGCGCAGGAGATTGGATTTACCCGAACCATTCGCGCCGAAGACCGCGACCACCTTTGGAGCCCGCTCATCCGAATCTCGCCAACAACCAGCCAGCCGATCGGTGTCCATTGGCGCGTGCGCCGAAGCTCTTATATCAAGCGTCTGACTTTCCCGAATGGAAAAGCAATTCTCGATCTCTAATTTGTAGATCATGTCGCCGCATCCACAACGAGAAAGGATTCTAGCCTTTTTCAGCTCCATTTCAACGGTTTTTGGTTAATTAAAGCCTTAAATCAGAATTTATTCGACAGTTAAGAACGCACTTTGAGACAAATGCGCCAAGCTAAACCTGGATGCGGACGAGCAAAGGACAAAACGATCTGGTCGTGAGCCGTAACAGATCGCTATTGAAGATCTTTCACCAGCGACGGCAGCAGGTAACGGCGCAGGGTCTCGCGCAGTTTGAACTCATCGCCGGTGAACGGCGCATCCACCACCTGGAGCGAGGTGGTTACGAAGGTGACCCAATCGACGTAGGTATCCAGGGTCACGCCTTGACGGATGCGGTTCTCGCGCCGGGCGCGCTCGAAGGTGGGGTTGACGCAGTTGCGCGCCGCGTCACGAAAGCCGGCAAGCGTGGCATTGATGCGCGGCAGGAACTGGTCGCGCTGTTTGCCAAACAGGAGCGACAGGGCCGGCAGTGCGCGGAACTGGCGCAGGAACCACATGGTGTCCTCCACCATCTGCTCATCGACCGTCGGGTGCTCGTAGCGCTGGGCTTCATAGGTGCCGAGCATGCGCTCGAAGTCGCGCCTGAGCGCCTGGTTGAGCACTTCGTCCTGGTCGGCGAAGTGGCGATAGAAGGTGGCCCGGCCGACGCCGGAAGCGTCAATGATGGCGCTGGCGGTGGTCTGGTTGACGCCCTGGCGATGGTAGAGCGCCACGGCCGCGTCGAGGATGGCGTGCCGTGTGTTCTCGACCCGCTGCGGTGCATCGAGCTTGGTGGCGACATTCATACTGGAACAGTCTATTAAATTTTGTCTCATCGGCATAGACTTATGGAACATTCATTAATACTATGTTCCTTAGTCCGTTTCGGGCGGATCATAGGACGAAACAAGAGTCTGGAGGGACGATATGACCGACGCCGCTCCCCAGGGTAACCCGGGCGACATCCTCAACTGGCCGATGCTGAAGGTCGTCTACCGCACCGACCCGGATGCCATCGCAAAGCTCCTGCCGCCGGGTATCGAACCGGGCGACGACCCGAAGGTGTTCCTAACGTTCTACAGTTTCCCGGTGCTCAACGAACCCGAACTCGGGCTGGTGATGACCGCGGCCGCGGACTTCAACGGCATCCAGGGCGAGTACGCGCTCGGTTACGCCATCGACCAGGAAGCCGCCGTCTACGTGAGCCGCGAGCACTGGGGGCAGCCGAAGTATCTGGCCGACATCCGCTATTTCCGCATGATGAACCACGTGGAGGCTTCGGTACGGCATGCCGGTCACACGTTTGCGGAGTTCACCGGCGACATATCGGGCACCGATGAGGCCGGGGAGGAGTTCGAGACCAACGAGTGGTGGATCAAGGTTGCGCGCAGCGTCACCATGGCTCCGAACAGCTACGACTACCCGCCCCACGTGGTGCGCGTGTATGCCAAGTACCGAACCGCGTTCCGGCAGAGCCTCTCGGGCGAACTCATTCTGAGGGACGCCCCGTTCGACCCGCTGGCCCAGCGCCTGCCCATGCGCGAGCAGGTCGATGCCTATCTCTGGACGCCCCAGTTCCTCGCCCGGGAGATCACGCTTGCCGGTGAATTGGATCCGGATGGATTCTGGCCGTTCGCCAACACCATCGGCGGCACCCGATTCCCAATGGAGGCCTGATCGTGCAGGATTTCACCGGCAAGCTTGCCGTCATCACCGGCGGCGCCAGCGGCGTCGGCCGCTCGCTGGCATTCGCGCTGGGCGCGGAAGGGGCTCGCGCGCTGATTGCAGACGTGGACGAACAGGGGCTCGAGACCACCAGGGCGGAACTCATCGAGAAGGGGATCGACGCCCATTGCCAGCGCTGCGACGTCAGCCGGCAGGAAGATCTCGATGCGCTGGCCGCCACCGCATTCGACGACCTCGGCGGCGCGCACCTGGTCTTCGCCAACGCCGGCATCTCCGCCGGCGAGGCGGGCAACCTGTGGGACTATTCAACCCACGACTGGCAGTGGACCTTCAACGTGAATTTCTGGGGCGTGATCCATAGCATCAACGCCTTCATGCCGAAGCTCGTGGCACAGGGGGAAGAAGCGCACCTGGCGATTACCGGTTCCGGCAACGGGGCCTTCATCGTCTATCCCGACCAGCCGGTGTACACCGCGACCAAGGCCGCCATTCAGGCCGTGACCGAGGCACTCCACATCCAGACCAGGAACCAGGAGAGCCCGGTGCAGATTCACGCGCTGTTCCCCGGGCCCCACATCGTGGATACGGGTATCTTCAACTCCGACCGGGTTCGCCCGCAGGAGTTCGAGAAACCCGAAGGAACGCCGGAGACGGGCATCAACTCCGCCGAAGACCTGCGCAAGCTCATGGAGTTCATGGGCCAGAAGCTCGTCACAACCCATCCGGACGAGGTCGCGCAGACCGCCATTCGCGGAATACGCGACAGCCAGTTCTGGATCGCGCCGCTCAATCCCGGCGTAAAGAACAAGATTCGGGCACGCTTCGACTCGATCCTCGATCGGAGCGAACTCCCCATCCCCACACTCGGATAACAGGAGAGAAACCCCATGGGTGTTGGACTCGATCTACCCATCCCCTTCGGATGGTTCGCCGTCGCCTACAGCAATGAACTCGAGCCGGGCGGCGTTACACCGACCTTTCTTTTCGACCAGCACCAGGTGCTTTTCCGCACCGAGAGCGGCGACGTCAGGATGCTGGAGGCATTCTGCCCGCACCTCGGCGCGCACCTCGGGCACGGCGGCAAGGTGGTGGGCGAGCGGATCGCCTGCCCGTTCCACGGCTGGCAGCTCGACGGCGACGGGGCCGTCGGGGAAGTGCCCTATGCGGAGGCCATGCCACGCCGCGCGCAGGAAGGCAACTGCCTGTACAGCTACCCGGTGCAGGAACGCAACCAGATGATCTGGGCCTGGTACCACCCGCGGCGCATCGAGCCCACCTTCGAGCTGGACGACATTCCCGAGTTCTCCGACCCGGACTGGACCGAACTGGAAACCTATGAGTGGGAGATTGAATCCCATATCCAGGAAACCGGCGAGAACGCGGTGGACATCGCCCACTTCCCCTACGTGCACAGCACGCAGAACATGCCCAAGGCCAGGATCGAACTCGACGGTTGCCGCCGCCTGACCGAAATGGTGACGATCACCCCCGCCATCAACGAAGACGGCACCATCGACATGTCGAAAACGGAAGATGCCTACCTGATCAGCCGCAACTGGGGGCCGGGCATGAGTTCGCAGACCTTCGACCGCGCCTTCAAGACCGTGATGATGGGCACCATGACCCCGGTTACGGACAACCGCCTGATCCTCAGGTTCGCCTTCACCAAGCCGAAGAACATCTCCGAACAGTTCAACGCACTTACCGATGGCCTGATCGCGGAGATCGTGCGGCAGGTGGGCCACGACATGGTCATCTGGCAGAACAAGCTGTACCGGGACGACCCCATCCTCTGCGACGGGGACGGCCCGGTGGCGAAGTACCGGCAGTGGTTCCGGCAGTTCTACGACGGTGCCGGAGAGGCGCCCGTGCGGCTGGTCGGATAGTAAGGACACCAGGAAAAGCACTCAGTACCGGAGTATGAGTATGGCGACCACCGCTGAATACGGCCTGGGCCCGTTCACCTTCCCGCGCGGCTGGTTCATGATCGCCGAGGCGACGGAGTTGGGCGACAGCGTGTTGCCGCTCCGGTTCTTCGGCAACGAATTTGCCCTCTACCGCGGCGCGAGCGGCCGCCTGGTGCTGCTGGATGCCATCTGCGCCCACATGGGCACCAAAATGGCGCGCAACACCACGTCTTTCGTCGTTATCGACGGCCAGATCGAGGGCGACTCGATCCGCTGCCCGTACCACGCCTGGCGGTACGGCCCCGACGGCCGCTGCAACGACATCCCCTACCACGACGGCCCCATCCCGGCCAGGGCGTGCGTGAAGAGCTGGCCCGTGCAGGAGCGCTACGGCTGCATCTGGATGTGGCACGACCCGGAAGGGGGCGAACCCGACTACGATATCCCGTCGCTCCCGGAATGGGACGACCCGCAGTGGGTGCAGTGGACCATCGACCACATGGGCGAGATCGATTCCCACCCCCAGGAAGTGATCGACAACATGGCGGATTCGCCCCACCTCGGGCCCATTCACGGCTCCACGCTGGCGTATTTCGAGAACGAGGTGCGTGACCATATCGTCATTCAGCGCCAGGGCGGCGGGCACAAGACCCTGGCGGCCAGCAACACGCTGCTGGAGACGGACACTTTCTATACGGGCCCGGCCATCCTGAATTCGCGCCTTACCGGCTTTTACGACGCGATCATGCTGATCGCCAACACGCCGGTGGACGACGGGCGCATCAAGGTCTGGCACGGCCTGATGGTCCAGAGCGAAAACGACGTCGCGACCGAGGCGGATGTGGACCGGGCGCGCGAGTTCCAGGAGTCCAGCCGCCTGGCCTTCCTGCAGGACTTCGAGGTCTGGGAGGCCAAGGCGCCGATCTTCCAGATCATGCAGATCAAGAGCGACGGGCCCTTCCACAAGATCCGCGAGTGGTACCGCCAGTTCTACAACCCGCGCGAAGAAACCGCCGAGCGCCAGGCGAAGGTGAACGGCACCTACTACACCGACTGGCTGAAGCCCGCACCCGAGGAGGTGATCGCGCGGGGCCGCTACTAGGCCGGGCTGAAATGCATCTCGCCTTCAGCTCCATGAATACGCCGAACGACCCCCATCCGGCGGAACTGGCCCGGGCGCTGGAAGAGCGGGGGTTCGAATCGCTCTGGTACGGCGAGCACAGCCATATCCCCTGCTCCCGGGAAACGCCTTACCCGCTGGGCGGGGATCTGCCGGCGCCCTACCGGCAGATGATGGACCCCTACCTGTCGTTGATGACAGCGGCGAATGCCACGAAATCCCTGAGACTGGGCACCGGCATCGCCCTCCTGATGGAACGCGACCTCTTCTCCCAGGCCAAGACCATTGCCACGCTCGACCGGTTGTCCGGCGGCCGCGTGCTGGTCGGCACCGGGGTGGGATGGATCCGGGAAGGGTTCGAGAACAGCAGCCCGCACTCATTCGACAAACGATATGGCGTGCTGCGCGAAACCGTGGCCGCCACCCGGGCGTTGTGGACGGAAGACGAGGCTTCCTACGAAGGCCAATACGTTCATTTCGATGCCGTCTGGTGCGACCCGAAACCCCTGCAGAAAGGCGGGCCCAAGATCTTTCTGGGCGCCATGGGGCCACTCGGCAGAAAGCACGCCGCGGCCTGGGCCGACGGCTGGTATCCCGTGGACCTTGCCCTGTTGGACGTGGCCGAATCCATCGACAGCTTTCGCGAGGAAGTCAAGGCCGCCGGCCGCGATCCGGCCAGCGTCGAGATCAATATCCAGATCATGGATCTCGGCAACCTGGACAAGCTCAAGCATTACCGCGACCTGGGCGTCGAGCGGGCCACCATCGGCGTATCCAACGATCTCTGGGACAAACCCGAAGCCGTGATGCCGATGATCGACAAGTACGCGAAAGTCATTCCCGACCTGGGTTGAAACAGCACATGGCCGACTCCCTATCGTTTTCGCACAAGAGCCCGCACCCGGCGGATGCCTTCTGGCGGGTGCTCGGAGCCTTCACCGAGATCGACTGGCTGGTGGGGCCGGGCAACTACTCCGTGAGCGAACACGAGGGTCGCCCGGCGCGCATCCTGAAGATGGATACCCCGGTCATCGAATTTCTGCTCGGCTGCGACGAAGCGCGCCGGGAACTGCGTTACGGCGTGCTCAAGAATCCGTTCGTGCCCGTGGACAACTACCGGGCCACCGTCACGGTACAACCGGATGCCCAGGGCTGCCTCGTGGAGTTCAGCGCCACATTCGACCTGGACGAAGTGCCGCTCGCGCAGGTAACCGAAATGCTGAATGCCGGATACGGGATGATCGCAAGCCGGATCGACGGAAGCCTCGGCCAGGAGCCTTCGCCGTAGGAAGTCGCGAAAGCGAAAATTCGATCTCGCCTCACCCTTGACCGATCGATTGAGGAGAATATCGAGCCAGTTTTGACGAAATCGATCGTTCAAGGGCGTGGGTGAGCGCGGATTTGCAGCGGTGAAATCCCGCCGCGCAGGCTCCTCGCCCCGAAAGTCACTGAACGGCGTCGGCCGATCGCCGCCGCCGGAGATTCAAGGCCCGATTCACATCGGCAGGGACAGGAACTCATGGGAACATACGTGGTAACCGGCGCCGCGAGCGGCATCGGCAAGGCAATCAAGCTGGGGTTGGAGTCCGAGGGTCACCAGGCGATCGGCGTCGACCTGCAGGATAGCGACATACGCGCCGACCTGGCCGACGGGCAGCAATTCACTTCCGCGGTCGCCGAAATCCTGCGCCGCGCCCCCGACGGCCTCGATGGCCTGGTCCCCTGCGCCGCCGCGGGCGCCGAGAATCCGCACAAGTCGCTCATCCCACGGGTCAACTATTTCGCCACGGTCGAACTGGTGGAAGCCCTGATGCCCGCGCTGGAGAAACGCCGGGGAGCCGTGGTGCTGATGTGCTCCAACTCGGCGACCCTGATGCCCTACGAAGACGCCTACGTGCAGGCCCTGCTCGACGGCGAGCGTGAAACGGCCCTGGCGTTCGCCGAGTCACTGGAGGGTTTCCAGCTCTACGGCGGCGGCAAGTTCGCCCTGGGCCGCTGGATGCGCGGCAGAAGCACGTCTGCCGCCAAAGCGGGCGTGCGCATGAACGCCCTGGCGCCGGGGTACACGGAAACCGCGATGACCGCTGCCGGCATGAAAAATCCCCAGATCGGCCCCAGCATGCGGGAATTCGTCAAGACCATTCCCATCGGCCGCCCCGCCCAGCCGGAGGATCAGGCGAACGCAGCGCTCTTCCTGCTCTCCGAGAAAGCCGCATACATCACGGGGGCGGTACTCTTCGTCGACGGCGGGCACGACGCCATGTTTCGCCCTGACAGGTTCTAACCGATCAACTTTCATGGAACATCAATTCCCCAATCGTTTCATTCGATCCTACGGGACAGACGCCTGCATCGGGCAGCGAGTTCGCATGCGGGGCTTCCCTTTCGGCGCAGCGGCCTCTTTGTCCTGGTGTACGCAAGG
>JAPOON010000566.1 GCA_026713405.1 Gammaproteobacteria bacterium | reverse complement strand
GTTCTCGTCGATCACCTCGCAGATGCCGACGGCTCCACCGGCGCAATCGAGGCCCAGCGGCTGCGCGACCCCCGCATCCACCGCCCTTGCCGCCGCGTTGCTGTCGAGATGCAGAGAGCCTCCCGCGAAGTGTTCCGGCCGTATCTTGCCGAGCACCACATCGGCATCCGTGACCGTCGCGTCGCGCCCGCCCCGGCCATAGCAGGCCGGTCCCGGCTCGGAGCCGGCGCTCTCGGGCCCCACCTGGATGCGTCCAAGGCTGTCTACCGACGCGATGGAGCCGCCGCCGGCCCCGATTTCCACCATTTCGATGACGGGAATGCGCATGGGCAGCCCCGATCCTTTCTTGAATCGATAGGTGCGGCCAACCTCGAACTGCCTGGACAACTGGGGCTCGGCCCCGTCGATCAGGCAGATCTTGGCCGTGGTGCCGCCCATATCGAGGGACAGCACCTCGTCCAGCCCGCAACGGGCCGCGATGTCCGCCGCCAGTATCGCCCCGCCGGCAGGACCGGATTCGACAAGCCGGATCGGAAAGCGGGCCGCGGTGGAAAGATCGGTCAAGCCGCCGCCGGATGTCATCAGCAAGACCGGGCAATGCACGCCACCCGCGATCAGCTGGCTTTCGAGGCTTTGCAGATAAGACGCAATCAACGGCTGCACGTAGGCATTGGCACAGGCTGTCGACAACCGTTCGAACTCGCGTATCTCCGGGCACACCTCGCAGGCAAGGGTTATTGCGACGCCCGGCAGCCGCTCTCGCACCGTCTCGGCCACCGCCTGCTCGTGGCCCGCCTTGCGATAGCCGTGCAGCAATCCGATGGCCACGCTCTCCACCCCCTGCTCCGCCAGCCTGTCGACAGCGGCGGCAACCGACGACTCATCGAGGGGTATGAGCACCTCGCCATCGGCAGCCAGGCGTTCCCGGACCGGCAGCCGCAAGTGCCGGGGCACAAGGGGGGCGGGCCGGTCGATGTTGACGTCGTATTGCTCGAAGCGGTTCTCGAACGCCATCTCCAGGGCATCCCGGTGTCCTTCGGTGGTCAAGAGCGCCGTTCTGGCGCCCCGCCGCTCGATCAGGGCATTAGTGGCGAGCGTGGTGCCATGCAGAAAGAGAACCACCTCGGAGGGCTCGCGCCCGGCTTCCAGCAGTACCTTGCCGAGGCCGTCAAGCACCGCATCCGCCGGGTCCTTGTAGGTGGTGAGCACCTTGCTGGAATACCGGGTTTCGCCGTCGTCCAGGACGACGTCGGTAAAGGTTCCGCCGATATCCGCGGCGACCCGCACACCGCTCATGCCTTGGCCCACTTGCTTGTCATTCGCCACAGGGAGGACCGAAATCCTATCACCAGCACAACGCACGCCATACCGGCGCCGGCGATGATCAGCGCCGTCTGCGGCCCGAACTGATCAACCAGGAATCCGCTGCCCAACGCACCGATCGGCCCCGCGCCCATGAACGAGAACGCGTAGAAGCCCATCACCCGGCCGCGCTGATCTTCCGGCGCCTGTTCCTGCATGATGGTCCGGGACATGGTCATGGAAATACCGCCGCAGGCGCC
>JAPOON010000565.1 GCA_026713405.1 Gammaproteobacteria bacterium | reverse complement strand
GTCGATGAGATGCGTGCCCGTCGTCATTGCCCGCGAGTTCGCCTGGGAAACCAGCCATACGCCCTTCGGCCCCAGGGCCTGGTTGCCGTCGGCGTGGTCGAAGTGCCAGTGGGTATTGATGGCGAAGTCGATGGCGCCGCCGCCGAGTTCAGCGATTTTCGCCTCGATCTTCGGGATCACCTGCGGAAACTGGTCGTCGACGATCAGCACCCCGTCCTCGCCGATGCTGGCGGCGACGTTGCCGCCCGGCCCGAACAGCACATGGAGTCCGGAGCCGATTTCCTCTGCCTCGATGACCGCCGTCTCGAGATCCCAGCCGAAGGCCGCCATCATCTCATCCAGGGTCAGGCGGTTGTCCGCGACCGCTGCCGAACAAACGAACAGCCACAGGCCCGTCAATATGGTTTTACGCATGGTCCCAGTTCCCGTTTTCCGTCGCGGCCGTTTCGACTATAGCAGCGATCCGGGGTCGTCCGGGCCCATCATGGCTTCGCGGAGTACCGGGAGCGGTGCGCTGCCGTGCAACAGCAGGGTTTCGTGAAACTCTGTCCAGGCAGCCCGGCCGCCGCGGGTAGCGGTCCAGTCCTCGCGCATCTTTCTGATGATGAGTTTGCCGACCGTATAGGCGAAATAGCCGGGGTCGTAGGTTCCGCGAATCGCCTGCTGCTCGGCGTTGCCGGGGTCGAGGTGGGCCAGTTCCGCAAACATCCGGCGCGATGTCTCGACGCTCATGCCCTCCACGTGCAGGCCGATGGACGAAAGGAACCGCACATCGCGCATCAGCGCATCCAGGATCTGTCCGACGCGGACCAGCGGGCGCCCTTCGCCGAGGCCGGCTTCCTGCATCAACTCTTCGGCATAGTGCGCCCAGCCCTCGTTCAGCATGCCGTTCCTCAGTACCTTGCCGACCCGGTTGGCCGAGCGCTTGTAGTACAGCGAGTGGAGAAAGTGCCCCGGCCACACCTCGTGCACGGAGGTGTTCAACAGGTCAGCTTCACCCGGCACGTACTGCCGTTGCACCTCCGGTGGCCACTCGGGGTCCGGGCCGGCGATGTAGTAGATGGCGGGCAAACCCTGCTCGTAGGGCCCGGGTATCTCGATATAGGCCGAATTGGTGCGGCGGTACGCGGGCGCCTCGGCCACGAAGGCCACTTCCTCGCTCGGGATGCCGACGAGGTCTGCCTGCATCAGGAACGCCTTGAGTTCCGGCAGTTGCTCGTTGGCTCGCGCAACGGCGCCGGCCTCGGGCTTGTCTTCCCGCACCCGTGTTGCGCAGTCGGCGATCGTGATTTCCGGATCGTAGGACTGGCAGGTCTGGCGCAGCAGTTCCAGGTTGCGCTCCAGGTCGGCCTCGGCCACACCCTTCAGGGTCTTCCAGTCCAGGTCGATGCGGTAGCGGCGCCACAGCAACTCACGATAGCGGTCCTCACCCAGGGCGAAGTCGCCGGTACTGTCCTCCAGCCGCTCGCCCAGCCAGGCTTCCACTTCCCGCAGGGCGGCAACGGCCGGCCCCAGGGCTTCGGCGAACGCGCCCTGCAGCGCCTCGTCCTGCACCCCGGCGAACAGGGCGGGAACCTCATCGCCAAGGTGGGTTGCCAGGCCCGCGAACCGGACCAGCGCCGAGCGCACGAACGGGCGGGGGAACGGCGGCTCGAGGGTGGTGCGCATCTGCTGCAGGTAGGCCGGCAGATTCCGCAGGTACGCGGTGAGCGCCTCGAGCCGCACGGCCTCGGATGCATAGTCGCGTGACACGTACACGCTCGGGCTGATGGTCCCCGTATACCAGGCGGGGTTCTGCCGGTGATATTGCGCGATTTCCACCCCGAAGAGCATGCCGTCGATGGCCGCAATCAGGTTCTCCCGTTCGAGGTTTTCGCTGTCGGTCAGCGCATCCACGGGGTATTCCTGCCGCGCCCTGGCGGCATACTCCCGCAGCATGGCGCCACGGCGTTCGATCGCCTCGGCACCGACATCCGGCAATTGCCCGTCGTATTCGTGGCGCCCGGCCCACACCCCGGCCGTGGGCGCGGCTTCGAAGTGCCGCTCGATGAACTCGTCCGTGAACTGCTCCCAGGCCGGGGCCGGGGCCGTCTGTTCGGCCGGGTCCCCGGACGACATGTCGGCGTCACAACCTGCCAGCACGCCCGCCGCTCCCATCGCAAACGCAATCCAGCCCACCGGATTCCTGTCAAATTTCATGGCATTCGCTCCCTTTGGTGCAGCCCGGTTTTACCGGGGTGTCAGCACCACGATTCATGGCCACATCCGCCCTCCAGACCCGCATCAAATTCGCGAGCAACAGCCGCTTCCTGTCGGTGCGGTTGCAGCAGAATCGCAGGATCGACGATACCAATCAACATGCCCGCTGCCGACCTGATACCATTCGACTGGGAAAACGGTTTTGAACGCGCTACAACAATACATTCAAGGTGCGTTGCCGGTCTTGCCGCATTCTCCACAAGGGGTAAAGCCATGGGCAAAGCATGCACGATTCACGGGGTCGGTCTGGTGATCGCACTTCTTCTTCCGTTCGGTTCGCTGGCAGCCGAAGAGTCCGGCGCAACCGGTGTCTTCGAGGAAATCGTGGTTACCGCGCGCAAGCGGGAGGAAACGGCGCAGTCGGTGCCGATTCCCATCTCGGCGATTTCCGAAGAGGTCATGGAGGCCAGGAACATCATCGAAGTGCGCGATCTCGAGAAGATCTCC
>JAPOON010000564.1 GCA_026713405.1 Gammaproteobacteria bacterium | reverse complement strand
GGATGGTTCCGAGGAGACTGGCACGTGAACGGCACCTTGCCGAAGGTTCCCTATTCACCGCGTACACAGTGGTACGTGGTGATCCTGTTGACGGTGGCGTCCACCCTGTCGTTCATCGACCGGCAGATCCTCAACGTCATGATCGGCCCCATCAAGCGGGACCTCGGGGGCATCAGCGACACCGAGATCTCGCTCATCATCGGGCTCGCTTTCTCGCTGGTCTATACCCTGGCGACCCTGCCCCTGGCCCGTGCCGCCGACCACCACAACCGCCGCAACCTGATTGCCGCCGGCATTTTCACCTGGAGCCTGATGACGGCGCTGGCGGGCAAGGCGGACAACTTCCGCAACCTGTTTCTTGCGCGCATGGGCGTCGGTGTCGGGGAGGCGACCCTCGGCCCGGCCACGGTGTCAATGCTTGCCGACTACTTCGAGAGCAACCGGTTGCCGCTCGCCTTTGGCATAGTCGGCGCGGCGCCCTTTCTCGGCACGGGGCTGGCCAACATTGTCGGCGGCCCGCTGGTCGACTGGCTGGAAGCGCAGCCGAACTACGTGCTGCCCGTATTCGGCGAGCTCTATTCCTGGCAGATGGTGCTGGTTGCCGTGGGCCTGCCGGGCATTCTGCTGGCGGCGGTGATGTTCACCATTGCGGAACCGAAGCGGCGGGGCCTGGTTTCCGACGATGCGTCGGGGTTCGCCATCCGCGAGGTCTGGGCCTTCGTGAAGACCCGTGGCAAGTACCTGACCTTCCACTTCGTCGCCTATCTCTGCCTGGCGATCCAGGGCTGGGCGTTCATGACCTGGGTAGTGGAATTCTTCGTGCGCAAACACGACTGGTCCAGAACGGAGATTGGCCTGACCTACGGATTCGTGGCGCTGGTGGCCGGCATCGTCGGCAGCGTCTGGGCCGGATATTACGCGGGACGCCTGATTGCCAGGGGCGGCGCGGACGCGCCCATGCGGGTTACGTTCTGGGGCGTGCTGGTGCTGGGTCCGGTTGCCGTCTTCCTGCCGCTGTTCGACAGCGGACTGGTGGCCGCGGTGTTGCTGGTGCCCATCACGTTTACCATGGCCATGCCGCCGGGCTTGAGCAACGCGGCGCTGGGAGCCATCGCGCCCAACCAGATGCGGGGCCAGATGATCGCGCTGTACCTGGTGTGTGTGAATTTTCTGGCCTACCTGCTTGCGCCGCTGATTGTCGGATTGATGAACGACTACGTGTTCGGGCGGGAGGATGCCATCG
The DNA here is from genome assembly GCA_026713405.1 of Gammaproteobacteria bacterium. Next base: position 16,067 of record JAPOON010000564.1, on the reverse strand, counting down.
ACCTGTCGCTTTCTTCGCTTGCGGTGGTGAACTACGCGGTGGCCGCCGTCTGCCTGGCCCTCAGCCTGAAGCCGCTGCGGGAGGCCGTGGCGCGGCTTGCGCGCGAGCATCCGGTGAGTCAAGTCGTCCCCGGTGCGGAAACGGCGGCCGGGAAGTTTTGAGCGAAGGGCAGAGTCCGGGTATGTTTCGGGTGACCGGGGCAATTGCCGCCGGTCCATCCGATTCGATTGAGAAACAAACAGCCGGGAGACGGGGATGGGCAGACTGCGGGTTGAATCCGGGAAGGAGATCTATTTCGAGCATCATCCGGGCGAACGCACGGTGGTGCTTTCCCACGGCTGGGGCATGGGATGCCGGGTCTGGGACGATACCGTGGCAAGCCTGGTCGATGCGGGATACGGGGCCGTAGCCTACGATCACCGCTGCTGCGGCGCGTCCGACAAGGACTTCACGGACGTATCCATCGAGGCGCTCGGCGCCGATCTGGCAATGCTCTGCCGGCATCTGAAGCTCGAGCGCCCGGTGCTCAACGGCTGGTCCCTGGGGGGCGCGGTGGTCGTCGACGCCGCTGTCCGGCTCGGCAGCGGGCTCGGCGGCCTCGTGCTGACAGGGGGCGCCACACCACGTTACACCCAGGCGGAAGGTTTTCCCCACGGCGGGCTGCCCGAGGATGTCGCGGCCACGGTCGGCGCCCTGCGCGCGGACCGCGTCAACTTTCTCAGAACCCTCTATTTCGATGGCGTGTTCGCGGCGGATGTTGGCGAGGCAGTCAAACAGCGGGCCTGGCAGATCGCCCTGGAAGCGAGCCCGGCCGCCGATGCTTCGCTGGGCGCCCTGGCGGGCCTCGACCAGCGCGAAGCCATGGCCGGCCTCGCCTGCCCGGCGCTGGTGATCGCCGGCGGGACCGATGGCGTGGTGCCCGCCGACATTGGGCGGTTCGCCGCGGCGACCCTGCCGGATGCCCAGCTGGAAATTTTCGAGGACTGCGGGCATGCACCGTTCCTGGAGGATCGCGACCGCTACCATTCCCTGTTGCTCGACTTTCTGTCCCGGAGGCTCTCATGAGCGAACGCCGCGTGAATTTCGGACTCTGGTACGACTTCAGGAACCCGGCACCGAGCCCGGTTTCCTTCGAACGGCTCTACCGCGACTCCCTCGATCAGATCGCCTGGGCGGAGACGCTCGGATTCGACTCGGTCTGGCTGACGGAACACCACTTCTGCGAAGACGGCTATACGCCCTCGCCCCTGGTGCTCGCCGCCGCCATCGGCGAGCGCACCTCGCGCATGCGCATCGGCACCAACCTGATGCTGCTGCCGCTGGCCGATCCCGTGCGGCTCGCGGAGGATGCGGCGGCCGTATCGATTCTGACGGGCGGGCGCTTCGACCTCGGCGTCGGGCTCGGCTACCGGGCGCTGGAATTCGACTACTTCGGGCGCCGGCTCAACCACCGGCCGAGCTTGATGGAGGAGGGCATCGACATCATCCGCCAGGCCTGGTCCGGCAGCCCCGTCACCATCGAGGGCAAGCGCTACAAGATCGACGGGCTGTCGGTCGGGCCGGTTCCCGCGCAGTCGCCGAGGCTCTTCATGGGAGGCATGGCGGAACCGGCGATCGCCCGGGCCGCGCGGATCGGCGACGGTTTCCTCTCCACCGGCGGCATCGGGCACGACCTGTACATCAACGCGTTGGAGGAGCAGGGAAAGAACCGCTCCCAGGGGGTCATCTGCGCCGGCAACTGGATGATCGTGGCACCGGATCCGGAGGCGGAAGTCGCTCGTATCGGAGATCACGTCCTGTATCAGACCAACCAGTACATCTCCTGGGGCGCCTTCGGGCCGCCTGAGTCCGTTCCGCTGTTCCCGGATGCCGACAGCGCGATCGAAGGCGGGCTCTACGAGCTATGCGACGCCGACGGTGCCGTTGCGAACCTGAAGCAGATGCTCACCGACTACCCCGAGATTGCCGATGTGCACTTCTGGGCGCAATTTCCGGGCGAGTCGGTGGAGAGCGGCAGCCGGCGTATCGAGTACCTGGCGTCCGAGGTTCTGCCGAAGGTTCGGCAGGACATGGCTTTGGGGCGATAAGCAAACCACCCGGTGGAGTTCCGGACATCCACCATGGCCGCGAACTCGCAGGGGTGGGCGAGCCGATAGACCTCGAGGTCGAGAAGTTCGCCTTGCCGGGACCGAACTTCGCCGCGGCATCGCCGAAGGCAATGGAGGCGGCGGCGCTATTCACGCAGGAGGTGCTGCCGCGCCCCCACGGCGCCTGACCCCTCCACTGGCTGCTGGCGAAGGCAGAGAAGTGTGCCGGTGCGGTGATCGTAACCGGGCCGTTCGGTCTGACGTCTGCAATGCTGTGGCAACGCTGCATGCTGAGCGCTATGATTGGCCCCGGTTGCCTGGATCGTGCGCCGGACGCTATGGGTCAGCGGGCCGGTGGGTTTCATGGCGGTGGCAAATGCTTTTGCGAGCATGCTCGAGGGACCCATGCTCATCAAACCCGGTCTTTCCAGACTAGAGGAGAACGGCCTCTGCGCCGTGACGACCGTCTGCCTGTCGACAGTCGCTGGCGATGGGGTCTTCGTCAATTCGAGCAATCCTGGCGTTGAAAAACGGCTTTCGGCAGGGTTGCGGTCACCTTCATCGCCGGCGGCAATTTCTGACTGTCGCCTGTGCTGACGAGTCATTTGAAACCCGCATTCATTGCATTTACGGGTGTTGACGATCCGCGGACGATTGGCGATCTGCAGGCACTGAGTGAGCGATATCCCATCGAATGGGGTGTTCTCGTTCATCCCGATCGAAACGGCCCGCCTTTTGCCGATCCGGCGCTTCTCGAGCGCCTGCGCTCCGCCGGCGTCCGGTTGTCGGCGCATCTTTGCGGGCCGCTTGCGGCGGCAGTGGTCAAGGGCAGGCCCACGGAATTCGACGTAGCCGGTTTTTCGCGGATTCAGATCAATCACATGCAGGGGAGGGCCGATGGCGGAATTGTCGCCCGGGCCAGCCGTTACGCGGCCTGTCAAGGTGTACGAGCCGTACTGAAATGCCCGGGGGCATTTCCCCCCGACGGGCGCGTTGACTGGCTGCACCACCTCTCGCTCGGAAAGGGCGTGCGGCCGAGGTGGCTCCCGCAAATCTACAACGCGCACCCATTCTGCGGTGTATCTGGTGGCATCGATCCCCACAACGTCATCGAACTGCTGTCGGCAAGGCTGATCGTCGCGATGGGCGTACCGTTCTGGATCGACATCGAAACGGGCGTGCGCACGGACGGCTCGCTGGACGTCGACAAGTGCGCGGCGGTGTGTGCTGCGGTCTACGGCTGATCGCCGACCACCGAAAAGGCTACCGCAGCGCGGCACCCTCTGGTTGCGTGACGGGTCTCCGGGCTTTCGCTATAGTCGGATTTCGGCCGTCAGGGAGGGGATCATGCAGCTGGAACCGCTGAAGGGATTCCTTTGCCGCCCCGGCGGCGGCGTCCACATCGCAGCCCTGTGCCTGGCCTGGTCGCTTGCCCATGTCGCTCACGCTGTCGATATTCCGACCACTGTACCGCTGCCGGTCGTTCCCGGTGATGACGAGACCCGCTCGACCCCCTTTATCGCCTGGTACGAGGATTCGGGGAAATCCGGTTATGTTGAGGAGGAGTTCCTGGTCTCCGGCGACGCCAATATCTATGAATACGTGGACGACGAGTCGCAAAGCAGCGCAGTCCGCGTGCGGGACGAGGCCATTCCTTATACCTCCCGCCTGCTGATCCGCAGGCCGGCGGATGCGGATCGCTTCAACGGGACCCTGTACCTCGAGGTGCTGAACCCGACCGCCGGCTGGGACGGCGACCCCATCTGGCAGAACACCCACGAATACATGATGCGCGAGGGAGCGATTTACGCCGGGCTTACCAGCAAGCCGGTGGCGCTGAATTTCCTGCGCGACAAGTGGGGGAGGGACCCCTATCCGAAACGCGACAGCAGCCGCTACGCGAAACTGCAAATGCCATATTTCGGCCAGATCTGGGACATGTTGAGCGAAGTGGCGGCGCTGCTGAAATCTCCGGATGCCGATGGCAATCCCCTGGCCGGTTTCCCGGTTCGGCGTACCATCCTCACCGGCTACTCGCAGTCGGTGGCCTACCAGGTCACATACGCCAATTCCTTTCACGCTCGCGAGCGCATGCCCGATGGAACTCCCCTGATCGACGGCTACTTCCTGTCGGCCGGCGGCTCGGCAAAAAACATCAACAGGCCCACGCGGGAAACGGAGGGTCTGCCTCCCGGGGACAGGCGCAACCTGGTCGATGTCGATGTGCCGGTCGTACGTTTCCAGACCGAGACGGAGGTTCCCCGGTCTCACCGGCTGCGCCAGCATCCGCCGGAGTACCCACTGGTGCGCATCTACGAGATGGCGGGCGGGGCGCACGTGGACCAGGCCACCGTCGACGTGGGCGGCAAGGCCCTCGCCCGGGATCTGGGCCTGCCGAGTTTCGCTGCGGGCTGCGACAACCCGGTCAATCCGGTGCGCATCGGGTACGTGCAGTCGGCGACGCTCGAAATCATCGACCAATGGGTGCGCGGTACCGCCGAGCCGCCGCCGAGTCGGGTGATCGACCTGGTCGACGGTGCGGACGGCTCAACGGAGATCGCACGGGATGCAGCGGGCAATGCCCTGGGCGGGGTGCGGCTGCCCAGCCTGGCGGTACCGCTGGGGAGCTATCTGCCCAACAACACCGGGGCGGGATTCTGTTTTCTGATCGGATCCTTCGTTCCGTTCGAAAAGAGCGAAGTCGCGCGGCGTTATCCGGAGCACCAGGACTACGTTCAGCAGGTCGTCGTCGCAGCCGGACGCGCGCTTGCCGATCGTTTCCTGCTCGAGGACGATGCAGAGCGCCTGCTGGCCGAGGCAGTGCGTTCCGGTCCCGGCAACTAGGGGGCCGGCAAACGAGTGGCTGAAGGGACGAACATTGCCGACAGGGTGCAGCCGCCCGGGACCGGGTGCCGGTTGTCCAGGCGTGCGCTGATCCGGGGTGGAATGGCCGCAACCCTGGGATGGGCTGTTGGCGCGGTGTTTTCAGCTACCCCTCGAGCGGGTGAAGCCACGGCCTGTGTCGATCCTGACCTGTTGAGTGGAGGGGATGCAAGCTTGCGCTCGGCGATGGAGTACAGGCCGCGCTCGGCCGACCCGGCGACCTCGTGCTCCGGGTGTGCGTTTTTCACCCCTGACGGCGGGGATGCGCGTTGTGGGCAGTGCGCGATACTGAGCGGTCCTGTCGACGGCGGCGGTCATTGCGCCTCCTGGAGCTCGCGGGAATAAACTCGACGCATTTAAACGGCTGCGATCAGTCTTCTTTGGGAAGCTGCCTCGGGTGGGTTCCGGAACGCGATTCTTCCCAGCCGGTTGAGAGAGGCATGTGCTGCCCGCTTCCCCTGATCATGACTCTGAAGACCGGTCCGTAACATCCTGCCGGGGATTGGGGATCCGTGTTGTGAAACCCCCGTCAACGGAGTATAAGTTGGCAGAGGAATAGGGGAGTAGCATGAGCAAAATACTAAGGTCTGCCAGTGGTCTGGCTGGTGTCCTGGCCGTTTCCGCAGGCTTGGTTTCAATTCCGGGCAGCCTGTTTGCGGAGGGGCCGCAGGAAGCCGAGGCGCTCGAGGAAATCGTCGTCACGGGTACCCGGCTGCGGACCGACGGGTTCGAGGCGCCGACGCCGGTCACCACTACGCCGATCGCCGATCTCAGGCAATCCAATCCCACCAACATCGTCGATGCGCTGCAGGAGTTGCCGCAGTTCATCGGGTCGCGCAGCTTCAACTCCGGGGGCAAGGCCGGCATCTCCAGCGGGCGCGGGCAGACGCTGGACCTGCGCAACTTCGGCTCACAGCGCACCCTGATCATGCTCGACGGCGTGCGCCTGCCGCCAACGACCTACACCGGTTTCGTCAACTCGGAGATCATTCCCCAGATGCTCCTCGACCGGGTGGACGTGGTCACCGCCGGGGCTTCGGCGGCCTACGGTTCCGATGCGGTGGCGGGGGCGGTGAACTACATCCTCGACCATGATTTCACCGGGATGAAGGTGGAAAGCTCCGCCGGCATCTCCAGGCACGGCGATTCCTTCGATTACCGGGCCGGCGTGGCGGGTGGCTTCGAACTCGGCGACCGCGGTCACTTCATGTTCAGCCTCGAGCGATTCGAGACCGAAGGCATCAAGATGAAGGATCGGGGCTCTCAGGGCACGATTTCCTACATCGCCGCGGGCAAGACCCCGGGCGGCGGCCCGCCGGGCACCGCCGGCAATCCCCTGGTCATCTACGAGAACGCCCGCTGGTTGATCATCAGCGACGGCGGCCATGCGCTGGGCGGGCCCCTGTTCGGCACCTACTTCCCCCGGGCGGGCGAGTACCGGTTCTTCGATTTCGGCTCCCCCACGGGCTCCGGCGCCAGTGTCGTCGGCGGCGACGGCACCGCGCTGCAGATCGATCAGACCATCACCGAGGATGCCGCCTCCAACCAGGCCTTCTTCCGGCTGGACTACGACTTCGGGGCGGTGCGGGCCAACGTCATGGGTGTCTATTCCATCGCCGACGTGGACGTGACCTCGGGTTTCAACTACTTCGACTTCGGCCAGGCCGTGTACAGCGGCAACCCGTTCATTCCCGCGGGGTTGCAGGAGCGGATGACCGCCGAAGGCATCGGCGTTTTCTTCATCAACAAGTACGTCACCGACTCGCCTCTGTCGCCGGCCACGGACGATACCGATCACTTCACCATCGTGCTGGGCCTGGAAGGCGATATCGGCGAGCGACTCACCTGGAACCTGAACTATGCGCGGGGCGAGAGCGATCAGTTTGCCGAAGAGATCGATACGCCCGAATTGCGCAAGTTCCACGCCGCGGCTGACGCGGTGGTCGACCCGGCAACCGGCCAGCCTGTCTGTCGGGTGACGCTGACGCATCCGGACCTGTATCCGGGCTGCGTGCCGTTCAATGTGATGGGCGTCAACGCGGCGTCGCCGGAAGCGGTGGACTACATCCACGGCACGGGGCGCTACGATGCGGACACCACGCTGGACCAGATTACGGTGTCGCTGAACGGCACCCTGTTCGATCTGCCCGCGGGTCCGCTTGCGTTCGCCGTCGGCGGCGAGTACCGCTGGCAGGACTTCAAGATGACCAGCAATACCGACCCGGCCGTCGATCGCCCGGTTACGGGCCTGCGCAGCCTCGCCCCGGGCGCCCCGCGCTTCTGGTTTGCCACCCGGGCCAGCGCCGATGCCGACCTGAACGTCAAGGAGGCGTTCGGCGAGGTAAACATCCCGCTGCTCGCGGACATGCCGCTCTTTCATTCCCTGGACGTTAACGGCGCGATACGCCGCACCGACTACAGCACCAGCGGCGCGGTGACCACCTGGAAGGTGGGCGGCACCTGGCGGCCTGTCGAGGACGTGCTGTTCCGCATCACGCGCTCCCGTGACATCCGCGCGCCGACCCTCTTCGATCTCGGCCAGAGCGGCGCCGCGGGGCGGTCGACCCTGAACGATCCGCAGACTGGCGCGGGCGGCGTGGTGCTTACCGCCGGCGGCGGCAACCCCAACCTGTTCCCGGAAGAAGCCGACTCCCTGAGCTTCGGCGTGGTGGTGCGGCCGAGCTTCCTGCCGGGCCTGAGCGTCGCGCTCGACTTCTTCGACCTCGAACTCGAAGGCGCCATCAACACGCTGTCCACGCAGAACGTGGTTGACCAGTGCTTCTTCAGCGGCGGCGACGATCCCATTTGCGGGCAGGTGCAGCGGCCGATCTCGGCATCGGATACGTCGCCTGAGAACTTCCCGACGCTGGTGCTGTCGGGCCCGACCAACAGTTCGCTGATCGATACCAAGGGCTTCGACCTGGAGGTCTCCTACTCCACGGAACTCGGTGCCGGTTCGCTCGGAGGCCGCCTGTTCCTCACCTACATCGATGACTACAAGACCCAGGCAAGCCCGTTCCTGCCGGTGGTGGAGACGGCGGGGACCCACCTGATTCCCGACCTGAAAGCCCACCTGCAGCTTCATTACACACGAGGCGCCTGGACGCTGCTGCTGCAGGAGCGCATGATCGGCAAGCTGACGCTGGGCTACGAGCCCAACCAGATCTGGGACGAGCCGCCCGTTTCCGCGCAGTACTACACGGACATCACCGGCAGCTATACGTGGAACATGCGCGACGAGCGGAGCCTGCAGGTCTATGTATCGGTCAGGAACCTGTTCGACAACAAGCCGCCCCTGGTGCCCAATACCGCTGCGCCGCGGTTCAACTTTCCGACGCTGGCGTTCTACGACGTCATTGGCACCATGTTCACGGCGGGAGTGAAGGTCCACCTGTAAGGAGTCGATCACACGAGAAGCTTATACCGGCAATCTGAGCGGTACGGCGGAACGGCCCCCCGGCGGCGGGCCGGAGGTTTCTTTTTGCCGTTGGCAGCCGCGGTGGTCGGGTTTGCCGCAGGATCAAGTGCTGCGGCGCCCATCCCGTCAGCCCCGCCCGGCGAGACCATCGGGCTGGTGCTGACCATGGAGCGCCCGGGGCATTGGGAATCGCCCAACGCCGAGGTCGAGTGCCCGGAGGGGTTGCAACACACGGAAAAGGACAACTGGAACGCGCTCGACGAAAACGTGCGCGAACAGCGGAGCCGGCACTTCGGGCACCGCTGGAACCGCGGCCCGAACGGCGAAAACTCCACGGCGCTGCCCTGGGCCATCGAGGACCCGTTGCCTTACAAGGAGGTCAAGAGCGAGCTTGCCCACGGCTTCGATCTCGACGGCACAACGGACGGTTCGGCAACGGCGACAACCTGCGCGCACCGGAAGTACCGGAATGCCGATGGGTCGGGGCTGGTGGACAACCAGCTGTACCGGGCCATGGGGTGCACCAAGGGCTGGCGCTCCACCGGCGCGGCGGCCGGCTACCGGATGATGGAGTTTCCCCAGTATTCCCAGAACCGCACGCTCATCGAGATCAGCGGCGTGAACGACGAACGCAACGACGACGATGTTTCCGTGGCGATCTACAAGGGACGCGACCCGCTGCTCAAGCGGGGTGACGAGGCGTTCCGGCCCGGCCTGTCGCAACGCGTGGATGGACGCATACCGCCCATCGCGCACACCCGTGGGCGCATCGACGACGGTGTGCTGACCATCGATCCCATTCCCTACGCCCGTTTCACCATGCGCTGGAACGTCAGAACCGGCACCCGGGACTGGTACGACCTGCACTTCAGGCTCAAGCTCACCGAAGAGGGCGCGACCGGCTTGATGGGCGGCTATCAGGACCTCGAGGACTACTGGCTGATGTACCGCCGGGGTCTCTCCGTTTCGGTGGACAACTCCGCCTGGAGCCCGCCAAGCATGTACGCGGCGACCGCGCGCCTGGCCGATGGCCGGCGTGACCCGGAAACCGGTCGCTGCACGGCGATCTCTTCGGCACTCAAGATCGAGGCTGTGCGAACCTTCATCGTCCACCCGCCGTCCGGCTACGACGCGGCCCTGGCCGACCTGAGAGGCTACTGATGAATCGCGCCGGCAAAAGGGGCATCGCCTGGTTGAGCCTGCTCGCCGGGCTCGTCATGCTGATGGTTCCGGGAGCCCGTTCCATGGCCGCCGAACCCCTGCTCGAACCGGATACTCCGGGTGCGGAGGCGTCGCTGCGGCTACTGAGCCAGAGCCAGTACGCCAATACCATCGGGGCGATTTTCGGCGACCACATCGTGCCAAATGTCCGGTTCGCGCCGGTTCCGCGAACCGGGGGGCTGATTGCTGTGGGGGCGCGCGCGGCGGTGATGACCGTCGGCGCCCTGGAGCCCCTGGAAAGCGCTGCCCGCGCCGTTGCCGGGAAGGTGGTCAGCGAAGCGAATCGCGACCTTCTCATTCCCTGCCGGCCGGCTCCCACCCACGGCCGCGACGATGCCTGCGCGCGCGAATTTCTGGCGCCGGTAGGGCGGCTGCTGTTTCGCCGCACGTTGACCGCGTCCGAACTCGACGGCGCCGTGCGTCTTGCGGGAAGCGCTGCCGTGGCGGCAGGCGACTTCCACGAAGGCCTCTCCGCCGCGCTCTCCTACCTGCTGGTCTCGCCCAGATTCCTCTACATTCAGGAGACCGCCGAACCGGATCCCGCGAACCCCGGGAAGTGGCGGCTGGACGGCCCCTCGAAGGCTTCGCGACTCAGTTTCTTCCTGTGGGATGCGGCGCCGGACCGCGCCCTGCTCGATGCAGCGGAGGGCGGTCGCCTGCACGCGCCGGACGGGGTGCGCAATGAACTCCAGCGCATGCTGGCATCGCCGCGCGTCGAGCAGGGCGTGCGGGCGTTTTTCGACGACATGCTGGTGGCGGAAGGATTCGACCTCCTGGCCAAGGATCCGGTCATCTATCCCGCGTTCACCTCCAAGGTGGTGATGCAGGCGCGGAAGCAGCTGCTGCGTACCATAGACGATCACCTGCTGACCCCGCACGGCGACTATCGGGATCTGTTCGTCACCCGCCATACCTTCATGACCCGCGACCTGGCCGCCGTGTACCGGGTGCCGGTGCACGCCGGCCCCAACGAGTGGGTTCCCCATGAGTTTTCGGAGGAGGGGCGCCGCGCCGGCTTGCTGACCCTGGTGGGCTTCCTGGCCCGCTACTCCCACCCCGGCAGAACCTCGCCCACCAACCGGGGCCGCGGGTTGCGTGAAACCCTGTTGTGCCAGCACGTGCCTGATCCACCCCCGAACGTCAGCTTCGAGTTGTTCGAGAACTCCACCGCCGAGCGCCGGACGGCTCGGCAGCGCCTCGACGCACACAACACCAACCCCATCTGCGCCGGCTGTCATCGGCTGACTGACCCGCTCGGGCTCGTATTCGAGCGCTTCGACGGGGCCGGACAGTTCCGCCTGACGGAGAACGGTGCGCCCATCGACTCGAGCGGCGAGGTGAACCGCGTGCCGGTGCGGGATGCCATCGATCTCGGTTACCGGCTGCGGGACGACCCGGCGCTCACATCCTGCCTGGTCAGCCGCAGCTTCAGCTACGCCACCGGACGGGAGATCGAGCTGGCTGACCGCCCACTGCTCCGCTACCTGGAAGCGCGGTTCGAAGAGGGCGGCTATCGATTCCCGGAATTGCTATATACAATCGCTATGAGCCGGGCATTCGACCGAGTCGAAGCCCCGCCAGCGCTGGTCGCCATGGAGGATACCCATGCTCGTTAAGCCCCGACCACTGAGCCGCAGACGGCTGTTGCGCGGCATGCTCAACGGCGGCGCGGTCGCCGTGGGGCTGCCGGTGCTCGACTGTTTTCTCAACGAGAACGGCACCGCGTTCGCGTCGACGAAGTCACCCTTGCCCACCCGCTTCGGAACCTGGTTCTGGGGGCTGGGCATGAACAAGCGCGCGTTCATCCCGAAGAAGATCGGCGCCGACTTCGACCTGCCCGAGGAGATCGCCTCGCTCAAGGACATCAAGCAGCACCTCAACCTGTTTACGCGGTTTTCCATCCCGACGGACGGCAACCCGAACCTCTGCCACTACTCGGGCTGGGTGGCGCTACGCTGCGGGGCCACGCCGAGCGGCCGCAGCGACCTGCCCGGCGAGAGCCTCGACCTGCCCATCGCCCGGGCCATCGGCGGCGGCACGCCGTTCCGCATGCTCAGCTTCGCCGCCACCGGCAATCCCCGGGACAGCTACAGCTTCCATGGCGCCAACGCCACCAACCCGCCCGAAATCTCGGCGCTGGAGGCCTACAGGAAACTGTTCGGAACCGGCTTTGCCGACCCGAACGCGGGCGAATTTGCGCCTGACCCCGCCACCATGGTGCGCAAGAGCGTCCTTTCCGGAGTTCTGGAGGAGTCGAAGGAGCTGTCGAAGCGCCTGGGCGCCGGGGACAAGGCACGCCTCGACCGGCACTTCACCGCGGTCCGCGAACTGGAAGGCCGGCTCGCGCTGCAACTCGAGAAACCGCCGCCGGCGCCGGCCTGCCGTATTCCCTCCGAAGCTCCCGAGGAAATCCCCGCGGGTCTCGACGTGCGTTTCGTCGAGCAGCGCCACAAGGCGATGACGGATCTCCTGGTGATGGCCCTGGCCTGCAACCAGACCAAGGTCTTCAACATGCTGTATTCCAACTCCTCCTCGTCGCTCACCCGCGAAGGGCTGGCCAACGTGCACCACAACATCACGCACGAGGAGTTGATCGACGACGAACTGGGCATCCAGGTGGAGAGTTCCCGGTTCCTGCGGGAAGCATTCAAGGCGTTCGCGTATTTCGTCGGGGCACTGGCTGCCCAGCCGGAAGGCGACGGTACGCTGCTCGATCACATGCTCGTCTACGCCCACTCCGACAACGAAAGCGCCAAGACCCACGAACTGCAGGGCACCCCGATGTTCACGGTGGGGACTGCGGGCGGGCTATTGAAGAACGGGCTGCACATCGATGGCGGCGGCGATGTGGCCACCCGCCTCGGCTACACGGTACAGCGCCTGATGGGGCTCTCCATCGGCGACTGGGGCGCCGGATCGCTACGCACATCGAAGGTCATCTCGGAAATACTCGGCTGACGAATCCGCGCTTCCTTGCGATGCCTTCGCGGGCAAATCCCGGCGCGATCATCGTGGCCCTTGTCGCCGTTTGCGGGCTGGCGATCTGCTGCCAGGTACCGGCTTACGCGTCGAGCTCAAAGGCGCACCTGCCCGAAGCGATGGCCATCGGGTCCTCCGACACCGCGGGCCCAATCTATACAACAGCCGAAGGCATGACCCTGTACAGAAACGGCATGGATCAACCCGAAGAGGGGACATTCGGCTGCAGCGACACGCGCCACGAGCGTACCCCGGGGGAAGAGGGCTATCCCATTCCCGGTGCCGCGTTCCGCAGCACCTGCGTGAACCGCTGGCGACCTTATCGGGCCGGCCCCGATGCCGTTACACAGGGAGACTTCGGCATCGTGGAGCGGCCCGACGGCGTCAGGCAATGGGCGTTCGACGGGTCGCCGCTGTACACCTCCACCCGGGACCTGGCTCCAGGCGATGTCAACGGCACCATGGGCTTCGGGAGCTACGGGCGTTGGCGTACCGTACCGGTGGAAACGTGGTTTCCCCCCGGGGTGGGGCTGGTGCGCAAGGTACAGGGGCTGTTGCTCGCCTCGGAAGACGACGGCCTGCTGTTCGCGCCGGGAGCAGCAACAGAAACAGGAGCAGGAGCAGGGAATTCGGATTGGCTGCCCGTATCCGCCCCGGAACTGGCGCGCCCCGGTGACGAGTTCACCATCGTCGACCGTGCCGACGGGAGCAGGCAATGGGCCTTCCGTGGCCAGGCGCTGTACCGGCCCCGGGCTGACCTGCCACGGCACCGGATACAGCGCATCGTGGAGTCGGGGCGCTGGCAGCCCCTGGTCTTCCAGCCGGCCAGGCCGCGCCCGGAATTCGTGACGATGCACATGAGCGTACCCGAAATCGGCTGGGTCTATGGTGACGCCGAGGACCAGACCCTCTACGTGTTCTACTGTTTCGACCGTGCCCCGGACGGCCTGCATTGCGATGAACCCGGCGATGCGGCGGCCCACCGTTCGGCCGTATGCGGCACGGGCGAACAGTGCGCGCGGGAGTGGCGCCCGGTGTCTGCGCGCCCGGACCAGCTAGCCAAGGGCAACTGGGGTGTCGCCGACGTACCGCATCCCCCGTTCGCGGACCCCACCGGCGCTTACGGAGAGGGCGTTCCGACGGTGCGTGCGTGGACCTGGTTCGGCCGGCCCGTCTATACCTTTGCAGGCGACCGGATACCCGGCGATGTTCTCGGGCACACCATCGAGGCGCGATCGAGCGGCTTCGGGGTAATCACGGTATTGGGCGATGAATTCCCGGTTATGCCCTGAGCCGTCGTTCGGGGCCGTTGTCCTGCTGGCCTTCTGCTGGGCCCTGTGCCCGGCGGGTCATGCGGCGGGGCCGGACGACGTCGACTACCGCCAGAACGTCATGAAGACCCTCGGCGCCCAGGTCGAGGCCATGGAAATGGTTCTGCAAGGGCGTGCGCCGGCACGTGACCTGGAACATCATCTCGCGGCCCTGGCCGCCACCTCGTCACAGGTACTCCCCGCGTTCGAGCCGGCTGCCTCGGGCGGCAACGCGAAGACGGCGGTGTGGGACGATTGGGACGACTTTTCGAAACGCGCCGGGAAACAGGCAGATGGGCTGGCGGCGCTGCGGGATGCCTCGACTTCCGCTGAGTTCTCCGCCGACCGGGTCCGGGAAGCATTGCATTGCACGGGGTGCCACGACGCCTATCGGCTCGACATGGAAGGGTCCGCGGTCGAAACCGGGGACGACCCCGGTCAGGACGCCGTCCTGTATCGCCGCTCTCTCATGCGGGCCATGGATGCGCAGACAGCCGCGGTGGGGCAGATCCTGGCCTGGATGGTCGCGGACCGAAACTTCGTGTTGCACCTCGAGGCGATCGCCGCGAACGCGCGGATGTCGGTCGGCGCCTTCGAGCCGGCCGTGGCGGGCGGCGAGTCCCTGCCGCGGGTGTGGACCGACCGGGAGGACTTCGCGGCCCGGATGCGGGCACTGGCGGACGGAGTCGGCAAAACTGCGGAAACCGCGCGGCAACTGGGCAAGGACGCAGCGCTCGTCCCGCTGATGGATGCGCTGACCTGCGACCAGTGTCACGACCTGTACCGACAGTCGGATTAGGGCCTGTTAACACTATCTGAGCTGTCTCTGTCGGGTCTGAAACAGCGCCAATCAAGGCGCGAGGAGCGTGGTTTGGCCACGGCACAAGGAAGTCCAGTGAGTCGAACCGGCAGCCGCCGTCCGCGTTCTCGCTTACCCTACGCCCTGTGCTTCGGAATCTGGGCGGTCACGGTCCTGTTGCAGGGGGTCGCGAGTCCGGCCCAGGACGAGGCCCTTGTGGAAAAAGGTCGCTATCTCGCGGCGCTGGGCAACTGTGCGAGTTGCCACACCCGAAAAGACGGTGCGCCGTTCGGGGGCGGCGTTGCCTTTCCGATCGCCGTAGCGTGGTCCCGGGAACCACTTGGCACCCTGTATTCGAGCAACATCTCACCCGACCCGGAAACAGGGATCGGAGGATGGACGCTGGCAGACTTTTCGCGCGCCATGCGCGAAGGCGTCTCCAGCAGCGGGGAGCACCTGTACCCGGTCTTTCCCTACACCGCGTTTGCCGGGCTCTCGCAAGATGACATGGCGGCGCTGTTCGCCTACATCCGGTCGCGGGAGCCGGTCCGTTTCAGACCCCCTGCGAACGATCTGCCGTTCCCCATCGGCTGGCGCGGCAGCCTGGTGTTCTGGAAGTGGCTCTATGCCGATGGGAGGGAATTGACTCATTTGACAACCCTATCCGCGAATAAGAGGTCCAGTCGCTCGGCCGAGTGGAATCGCGGCGCTTACCTGGTGCGCTCGCTAGGACATTGCGGCGCCTGTCACTCGCCGCGCAACCTGCTGCTCGCCGAGATACCGGAACGGGCACTGTCCGGCGGTACCCATTTCCATCCGGTGGCACCGGACAAGGTGCGCCTGTGGGCGGCGGTCAACCTCACTCCAGCGTCGACGGGCCTGGGAGCCTGGTCAAGGGACGACATCGCAAACTACCTGAGGTTCGGCCATTCGCCGAAAGCCGGACGCTTCGGCCCCATGAACAGCGTCATCGCCGAGGGTACGCGGCACCTCACCGCGGGCGATGCCCGGGCCGTGGCGGAATACCTGAAGAGCCTGCCGCCGATCGCGGACGATGCCGGAACCGCACCCGACCCCGGGCAGTGGGAAACCGGATTGGCCCTGTACACCGAACACTGCGAGGACTGTCACATGGCAAGCGGCCGCGGCAATTTCTTCAAGGCGCCGCCCCTGGCCGGCAGCGCCGTGGTGCAGGCGGCGTCGCCCGCTTCACTCATTAACATCGTTCTCTATGGCGCTGCCGTGCCGGACGACGTAGCGCCCCCATACCAGCTCTGGGAGGACATGGTTCCCTACCGGGACAAGCTCAGCAACGCCGACGTCGCCGCGCTGGGTAACTATCTCAGGAGTGCCTGGGGAAACCAGGGAGG
>JAPOON010000563.1 GCA_026713405.1 Gammaproteobacteria bacterium | reverse complement strand
TGGGGCACGCCCTCCGGGAGCTCGCGGTGCACGCTACTGCTGCGTTGTGGCCCTTGCCAATATGCTGGATATTGGCGGCGGACCACGCCCTGCATTACTGCGCACCGCGAGCTCTGAATGCGTAGAAAGACGTGTGACACGACACTAGACTGGGCAATCGCTTTCGGGAAACAATTAATCATGCCTGACGTCCGCAACGTACTGCGCAGCGGTGCCTGCCTCCTCATACTCCTGCTCGCCGAATCGGCGCTGGCGGAGTTTTCGGCCGAACGCCTCGCGCGCATCGACGGCTTCCTGGACTCGTACGTAGACGCAGACAGGATTCCTGGCGCGGTCCTGCAGGTCACCCTCGACGGCGAGATCGCCTATCACCGTGCCGCCGGGTTCCGGGATCGCGAAGCCAACGCGCCCATGCAGAAGGATACGATCTTCCGCATCGCATCCATGTCCAAGGCTGTGGTCAGTGCCGCGGTCATGGTGCTGCAGGAACGCGGCGCGCTGGTCATCAACCAGCCCGTCGGCGACTTCCTGCCGGAATACGCAGCCACCACCGTCGCCATCGCCCATGAAGACGGCAGCGTCGAGGCGGTCGACGCGATGCGCCCGATCACCATCCGCGACCTGCTGACGCACACGGCCGGTATCGGCTATGGCTATGGGCCGGCGGCAGCGCAATGGCAGGCGGCGAAGCTGCAGCATTGGTACTTCGGCCACCGCGACGAACCCATCCGGGAAACCGTGCGCCGCATCGCGGAACTTCCCATGGACGCCCAGCCGGGAGAGGCGTTCGTATATGGTTACAACACCGACATCCTTGGCGCGCTCGTGGAGGCCGCGAGCGGGCAGGCCCTCGATGCGTTCCTTGAAGCGGAGATCTTCGGTCCATTGGGCATGGCGGACACCTCGTTCTACCTTCCGCAGGAGAAAGAAGCCCGACTCGCAACCGTTTATTCACTCGCGGCAGACGGCGCGCTTGTGCGTGCGGCGTCGGGCTCGCCCTTTCACGGCCAGGGCCACTACCTGAACGGCCCGCGCGCGAGTTTCTCGGGCGGTGCGGGGTTGCTCTCGACCACCGCCGACTACACCCGGTTTCTCGAGGCCATGCGTCGCGGCGGCGGCGCGGTCCTCGGGCGCAAGTCGGTCGAGCTGATGACGACCAACCACGTCGGCGACCGGTTCAAACTCATGCCGGGTGCGGGCTTCGGGCTCGGCTTTGCGGTGGTGCTCGATGCCGGCGCACGTGGCGAACCGGGCTCGGTGGGAGAGTTTTCCTGGGGCGGCGCATACCACACGCGCTACTGGGTCGATCCAGCCGAAGCGCTGACCGTCGTGTACATGACGCAAGTGCTGCCCGCCACCGGTCTCGACGACTTCGCAAAGGTGCGGGCGTTGATCTACCAGGCGTTGGAGTAGCCGGTTAAATCGGGCCGGCGGCGGATCAGCGCGTTGGGTTGGCCGGCGCCGTCGCGCCCTGGTCGCTTGCGGCGGAATCCTCCGGCCGGCCCCGAAGTATTCGGTAGATCTCGCGGAACGGGGTAAACAGGTTGTCGCTCAAGGTGGTGTACTTGGCCTGATCCTTCTCCGGCAGGCCCCATGGGGTAGCTTCGTAGCGCTCCGCGATGTAGAGGGTGCCGCACAAACGGTCCCAGATGCTGGTGACCAACCCGAGGTTGGTGTCCCAGTGTTTGCGCAAATAGCTGTGGTGCGTGTGATGCATGCCGGGGCTCTGTATCCAGTACTCGAGCCAGCGGGGATAGCGGAACGAAACGTGGTAGTGCCGGAAATTCCCGTTTAGCGCGTACAGGAACGAGAAAATGCTCATGTTCACGATGGTGATGTGCGTAATGCCGCCGTTGAACAGGTAGGCAAAGAGCCCCCCTGAGGCTGACAGCCCGATGGCGGGACCGAGCGCCCAGACGGGTGCCGCGATAAAGTTTTCCCGCATGCGGGTGATGGGTGTCAGCACCTGGGCGGAGTGATGCACCTTGTGTATCGCCCAGCCGATCTGCGTCCGGTGCATCATCAGGTGCGTGAAGTAGAAGATCATGTCGGCGATGAGAATCGTGACGATCCCGTAGACCAGGCACCAGAAAACGGTCGGCTCCACAGCCGGGGAGGGGCCGAAAACCGCAAACATCGCGTCGATGGTAGACCGCTCCACGGTCGGCGCCACGGCCCCCAGGAACGCGATGGCCCACACCGGCATCAGCCCCCGGTCGAGGAGATAGAGCGGGATGTCGACCCGGGCCGAAGGGTGCTTGAGGATGGCTTTCGGCATGATGTACTCGAAGAGGCCCATCCGCCGTTCCCGGCCACTCTCGTCCTTGGCGCCGCGCCCTCCGCGCACCGCCCACAGAACCGCTGCCATGATGACCGTGAGCACCAGCAGCGGCCACCACAGGGAGTTTGTGGTCGACCCGGGGAATGCGGAGACCCATACCGCTTCGGATATGCGGTTGGCGATGTCCGAGAAAGGCCCGAGGATCTCGGCGCTTGCCTCCCTGACACCGGATTCCTCCAGGAACTGCTCGATTTCCTGCTTGAAAGGGCTCTCGCCCGAAATAATTGCCGCCACCCGAATCGACCGTGCTGCATTCCGACCGGACGCTACGATATCAGGAGCCGTGCCGCAAGATCGACGGTGACCATGGTGGCGCTGTCATATCAGAAAGCTATCATAGTTACGGGGAGTTCTCGCAGCGGATTCGCTGCGCTGACGCACAGTGAACAATGGCCGCTCGGTGCTCGGGAAGCCAAATCCGCAAATGATGTTCCATGGAAACCAATATTTTGCAGGCAGGGGGCGCTGTTTTCTGGGCCGTTTTGACGTCCGGTGCGGCTGACCGCGATTCCCGGGTGTCGATACGCGCGTGAGCGGTTAAGATTGTCGCGCCTGCGAATCCAGCGAATTCAATTCGACACTGGGTCGGGGTCGCCTATTGCGCGGTCGCGCCCGAGGGGCGGGCTTGTTTCCGCCCGCCGGCAGGAACGGCAGATGTTTTGGGGCGGGAAGTACAAGAACAAGTGAGTTACAGCTTAAAGTCGTTGCGCGGCGACCTCTTCGGCGGCATAACTGCCACGGTTGTGGCGCTTCCCGTTGCACTGGCATTCGGCGTGGCCTCCGGGCTCGGTGCAGCCGCCGGCCTGTACGGGGCCATTGCCACGGGTTTCTTCGCCCCGATGTTCGGCGGTACGCGTTCCCAGATCACCGGTCCCACGGCGCCGATGACGGTGGCCATGGCAGTCATCGTGACGAACTACGCCTCCACACTGCCGGAGGCATTTACGGTGGTGATCATGGGCGGCCTCCTGCAGGTCCTGCTCGGCATCTCCAGAATCGGGCGCTTCGTGGCCTACACGCCGCATGTGGTGGTATCCGGTTTCATGTCGGGAATCGGCATCATCGTCATGCTGATGCAGACTTTACCGCTGCTCGGCATGCCCGCCGCACCCGGCGGCGCGCTGGGGGCGGTTCGCGCGTGGCCCGAATTGGCCGCCAACGTCAACATGGGCGCCTTCGCCCTCGGCGCGTTCACGCTCGCGGTCGGCGTATTCTGGCCTCGCCGGTTTGCCCGGCGTCTTCCCGCACCGCTGGTGGCGCTGCTGGCGGGCACCCTTCTCGGGCTGTTCTGGCTGCACGACGCGCCGATCATCGGGCAGGTGCCGATCGGGCTGCCGCAACTGCAATTCGAAATGCCCACGGCGGCGTTCGTGGCGAGCGCCCTGGAGCCGGCTGTCATTCTTGCCCTGCTGGGGTCGGTGGACAGCCTCCTGATCTCCCTGGTTGCCGACTCGCTGACCGGTACCCGGCACAATCCGAATCGGGAACTGGTTGGCCAGGGCGTCGGCAACGTGGCTGCGGGACTGATCGGCGGCCTGCCGGGCGCGGGTTCTCCGTTGCTGACGATGACGAACATACACGCGGGGGGGCGAACCCCGGTCGCCAGCGCTGTCTTTGCCTTGCTGGTGCTGGCGCTTCTGCTCGGCCTGGGGCGTTTTGTAGAACCCATCCCGCACGCGGTGCTGGCGGGCATTCTCATAAAGATCGGCTGGGACATCGTCGATTGGCGGCTGCTCCGGCGTATCAGGCGTATCCAGCCCGAACATCTCGTGGTCATGCTGACCACCCTCGCGCTTACCGTGCTGGTCGACCTGATCACCGCGGTGGCGATCGGCCTCATTGCGGCGGGCATGGCCCACGCCCGGCAACTCGAGGGCCTGGAACTCGACAGCGTCGTGTCGGTGCCGCTGCTCGACCGGATCTTCCTGGCGGACCGGGAGGATCTCGCCGGGGACGATCCCTACTCCGCGCGCGTCGGCCTGGTCAAGCTGATGGGGCGTTTTACCGTGGCATCGGCGCACAAGCTGGTGACCGCGGTCGGCGCGGACATCAAGGACCACGAAGTAGTCATCTTTGACTTTTCAGACGCTACCAGCCTCGACGACAGCGCTGCGATGGTGGTGGACCGGCTGCTGAAAATAGCCACGGAAGAGCGAACCAGTTACGTCATCTCGACCCTTCCGGATGAAATCCGCGAGGTGCTCGATACGCTCGGCATTCTGGAGAAAGTGCCCCCGGCAAGTCTGGCCGAATCGCCGGACGAAGCTCGCGAGGCTGCGCGCAGCCTTCTCGCGAGGGTTGCCCCCTCGCGCTCCCGGGCTGAGGGCTCTCTCGAAGGCTGAATGGAACCGGGTTCGTTGCCGCCCGGAATTGCTTGTGCTTAAGTGCCGTGCTCGAGTCCGACCCCTGCCCGATCCAGGATAACCAGCATGACAGACAAGACTTTTGCCGAGCGGTGCCTCAGGAATAACGCCCGCTACGCCGAAACGTTCGACAAGGCCGATTTGCCCGCCCCGCCCGTGCGCAAGGCCGCTGTCGTTGCCTGCATGGACGCCCGCATGGACACGGCGCGACTGCTGGGTCTCGAAGAAGGCGATGCCCACGTGATTCGCAATGCCGGTGGCGTCGTCACCGACGATGTACTTCGGTCGCTGCTCATCTCGCAGCGCCTGCTGGGCACGGAAGAGATCATACTGGTCCAGCACACCGGGTGCGGCATGTTGACCTTCCGGGACGATGACCTGAAGGATGCCATCGAAGCGGATACGGGCCTGCGACCGGCGTTCTCCCTGGAAGCCTTTCAGCATCTCGAAGAGAACGTGCGGCAATCGATACGCCGTATCGAGGCCTGTCCGTTCCTTCCGCTGAAAGACAGGATTCGCGGGTTCGTCTACGAAGTGGAGACGGGCCGCCTGCGGGAAGTCGCCTAACCCCCCGGGGCCCGGGTGTCTCTACTGCAGCCGCAACTGGGCGTTGACCAGTCCGGCCGCCTCTTGCGCATCGATCGAAGCCCGGATTGGTGCAATGCCCTCTTCCTTCTCCAGGGCCGCGATCCAGCCGATCACATTGTTGAAGGACTGGCCCTGCAGCGTGACGCTGACCACCCCGTCCGACTCGGGCTGAAGCCGACCGACCTTGAGGCCCCTGGCCTCCGCTGCCCGGGTTATAACGGGCAGTATCGAGCGGCTCGGCTCGTCCGGCCCCTGTTCCGCGGCGGCCCGTACCCGGGTTTCGTTGGCTTGCAGCCACTCGAGCAGCATCTGCGCGTTGGCGTGACGATTGGCCTGGGTGGCCTGCCAGTCCGACAGCGGCTTCCACAGCCCCGCCCAGAGGAAGACGATCGCTGTCGCGACCGCCAGTGTGCCGAACACCAGCCGTTCCCTGGGTTCCTTCGAGTTGAACCAGCGGGCAGCAGCCGAGGAGCGCAGGTATTCCATCATCCGGGCAAGCACCTCAACCTCCCCGCATGCGCAAGCGTGCCTGCACGCCCCGCTCCACCTGTTCGGCGGAAGCGATCTCGGCCTGTACGCCGCGCGCCTCCAGTGCCTCGCGCACCCGGTCCACATCGTCGTAACGCCTGACCAGCAGTTCCGTCGCGAACTCTCCGCGGGCCTCGTTGTAGTCGATGCCGATCAGGGTCATCGACTTGTCCATGACGGCCGCCAGGTCGCCGGTGAAATGGACCATCGACTTGCCGGTGACATCCGGGCGCTCTCCCAGCCGCGCCTGCATGCGCCGGCGGATGTTCTGTACGGTGGCCGTCCGGTCCCCCGGGAAAATGCCCGCATAGATTGCCAGGGCCTCGCTTTCCAGGGAATCCGCCTCGACAGCGGACCAGATCCCGGTAGCGGCCTTGGCGGCGATGCCGAGCAACAGCCAGGCGGCGGCAAGCAACGCAATGCTGCGCCACCCGGTGGTGTGGGCGTTGCGCGGCACCTTGGGAGCGTACTCTCCCTGCAGCAGGTTGAGCGCAGCCTCCTGCGCGCGCCAGCGCTCCGCGAAATAGCCGATCAGGTCGCCCTCGCCCGCCAGCAGAACGGGATTCTCCCCGTTTACTTCGATTTCGAGTTGACTGGCTTCGA
This sequence comes from Gammaproteobacteria bacterium, assembly GCA_026713405.1. The sequence goes on along the minus strand of JAPOON010000563.1, from coordinate 255 downwards.
TGTCGGTCAGGCCGCCGTTGATCAGGGTGAGCCTGTCGAGATCCAGTGACATGAGCGCCGGCAGGAGATTGCCGCGGTCGATGGTCGCAGCCTGGTTTTCGGTGCGCAGCAAGGCGTGTCCGTTCTCGAACAGGACGCTGGCGGTGCGCGGTTCCACCGGCAGCAATTCCGCTTCGGAAACCAGGTAACCAGGGCGGATTCCCCGGGCGCCCAGGCAGGCCAGCCAGTCACGGAGAAAGCCGGCGCCGGCGCTTC
>JAPOON010000562.1 GCA_026713405.1 Gammaproteobacteria bacterium | reverse complement strand
CGGTCAGCTACAGCATCGACGGCGAACAGTACATCAGTGTCGTGGCCGGATGGGGTGGCGCCTACGCGGTGGCGGGCGGTGCGCCCCGCCACCGGGACAACGTCCTGAGCGAGGGACGCATACTGACCTACAGGCTGGGCGGCGAGGCGACGCTTCCGCAACCCGAGGTAACGTACCTGGCCGTACCCACACCGCCGACGATGGACTATACCCAGGAGCAGATCGGCCGCGGCGAGGCCTACTTCCACCAGTACTGTGCGGTCTGTCACGGCCCCGGCGTTGGGACCTCCGGGACGATCGCCAGCCTCCTGTATTCCAGCCATGCGACCCATGACCTCTGGAACGCCATTGTGCTGGACGGCGCCTACACGGAAATGGGCATGCCGGATTTCAGTCATGCCCTGGACGCCCAGGGAGCGCAGGATATCCGCGCCTATGTCATCGAACGGGCGAAGGGAATGATCGAGTTCTGCGAGTCGTCCTACCGGGAGGAATACCCGGAAATGCTTGATACCGCCTGCGAGATACCTCAGGTGACCGGGAGCTGAATCCCGGCCTGGACCGCCTGTTGCATCGAGCGCCACGATGATGGCGCCCCTTGTGCGACAGGCGGGCTGGTTCAGGCGACCGGCAGTCTGACCCGGGCCGTTCCGAACACCCGGTTTTCGCCGGCCTCGTTGGTGACGGTGATGTCGATCTCCACCTCGCCGCTTTCCTCGTCGATGTCCGTGACCACGCCATTGATGTGGCAGGGCTCATCCACCACGAGCGGCGCGCGGAACACCGTGTCGAGCTGATGCAGCCCGGCCTCGGGCGCCCAGCGATGGATCATCGCCGCCAGGAAGCCCTGGCTCATGATGCCGGGCACGAGTGCGCCCGGCAGGCCTTCCCGGCGCGCCGCCTCGTGGTCGGTGAATCGCGGGCCAAACCAGTGCGCGGCCCGGACGAACGCCTTGACGTTGTCCATTGAGGTGTCGGGGTCGAAAGCCGGCAGTTCTTCGCCGAATTCCACCTCCTGAATATTGGATGGCATATCTTTTCTGGAAATTTATATTTGGTTTTTAACTATTTGAAAAATAAAGTTTTGAGCCGTTAGAGCCATGCACGGAATCGGTGGCGCGCCCGATCACGCGTCGGGCCTCTCGCGGATGACGGTGCTGGTATCCGCGTGCGCCAGGCGTGCCCCGTCCGGCCCGTTGACCTCCATGCGCTTGACGAAGAACACCATCCGGCCCGACCGCCCCGTCTTGGTGTAGATATCGTGCATGTGGGTCCTGCCGGTGAGCCTGACCCCCGGTCGGATGGGCTCGAAAACCGCCACCGCGCGGCCGGCGTCCATGCCGAGCCCGGCAATCTCGGGAAACCCGTCCGGCAGGCGGTTGTAGGGCTGCAGGCTGGCCACCATGGTCGGCGGCGCCTGGAAGTCGGGATGGCCGGGGCTGGTATAGCGGGGCGCGAGTTCCCCGCAACTCGCCGAGTATTGCGCGATGTCTTCGGCGGTCAGTTCGAACGTCTTCTCGTCGAATACCTGGTTGAGGTAATCGCTGCGCAGCGCCTCGATGTCCAGCGGTTCGCTCATGTGCTTGCTCCTGCGGCGTGCACGGACGGCGGCCCCGGCCGAGGGCTCAGCCGCAGGGCTTCGAACTCCTCGGCGCGCAACGCTTCGGCGAGTTCGGCCGCACTCGTCACCTCGGCCGGAAACCGGGTGGCGCAGCGTCCGATATGACTGACGATGTGTGCATCGCTGCCGCCGATGCCCAGATAGCCGAGTTCCAGGGTCATTCTCTGCGCCAGGTCGTCTTCCCGGCCCCGGCTGCCGCCATTGTGGATCTCGACGATCCGTACGCCCTCCGGCACGCCGTATTCCTCGATGTGGGCGAACATGCCCACCCGCTTGCGGCCTGGGTGGCAGGGTACCGGCACGGCCCCGTGGCGCTCGGATTCCTCGATGACGCGGGCGAGAGGCAGGTTGATGTCGGCAAAGTCGAAAGCGCGGGTCAGCGCTTCTGTGACGCCAAAGATGAGCACGTGCCCGTATTCGGTTTCCACTTCGCTGCCCTTCAGGATCGTCAGGCCGTGTTTCCGGGCCAGTTCGGAATAGTCGGATTCCCGGTCGAACTGGCGGTGCTCGGTGAGCACGAAGCCGTCCACGGGCAGTTCCCGGGCGCGGATCCACTGGCAGTAGTTGGGCACCTTGGCGCGCCCGTCGTCGGACTTGATGGAGTGGGCGTGCAGATCGAGGATCACGAAACCCGCCTCGGTTCGAGCAGGCGTTGCCATTGGGCATCGAGTTGCCGGTGCAGGGCGTCCAGGTCGCCGGAATTGTCGATGACCACATCGGCCCGGGCGGCACGTTCCTCGTTGGCAAGGTGGGAAGCGATGCGCTTGCGCACGGCAGTTTCGTCGAGGCCGTCGCGGGCCATGGTGCGCCGGACGGCAACCTCCGGGTCGGCGACGACCACCCAGATCTCATCCAGGCCGTTCGTCCAGCCGGCCTCGAACAGCACCGCCGCCTCCATGACGGTGATGTCACCGGGTTGGGCTGCCGCGATCTGCTCCCGCGCCAGGCGTCCGATCTCCGGCCAGACGATATCGGTGAGTTTCTTCATCTCGCCGGGCTTGCCGAACACCTTCTCGCCGAGCGCACGGCGATCGATGCTGCGGTCCGCGCCGACGACATCGTCGCCGAAGGTCTCCCTGACCGCGTCGAAAGATGCGGTGCCCGGGTCGTAGGCCCGATGCCCCAGCCGGTCGCAGTCGACGAGCCTGGCGCCGAGGCGCCCGAGATACTGCGCGGCGGTGGACTTGCCGGAGGCGATGCCGCCGGTCAGGCCGATCAAGGTAGAAAGAGGAGCGTTCAAACGGGGGAATCCTTGGGAAAATTGGGTTCGCGCTTCTGCACCAGGGCATCCAGGCCCTCCCGTCCTTCGGGACCGAGGAATCCCAGCATCTCGAGGGCCGTGGAGGTATCGTAGGTGGGCCCTGCCATGCGCAGCCAGTTGTTGAGCGCATACTTGGTCCAGCGAATCGCGTTGGGCGCACCGTTGGCGAGTTTCCGCGCCACCTCCATGGTTCTGTTCTCGAGTTCGCCGTCGTCCACGCACAGCGAGATCAACCCGATGCGCTCTGCCTCCTCGGCGTTCAACCGGTCGCAGGTCATCAGGTAGTACTTGGCTTTCGCCATGCCGCAGAGCAAGGGCCAGACGATGACGGCGTGGTCGCCCGCGGCAACGCCGAGGCGCGTATGGCCGTCGGTGATGAAAGCGGACTTCGCGGCAATGGAGATGTCGCACAGCAGCGCCGCGACCAGGCCGGCGCCCACCGCCACGCCGTTGATCGACGAGATGGTGGGCTTGCCGCAGTTGATGATGTTGTAGACCAGGTCCCGGGCTTCCTTCCAGGTCTGGATCAGCGCGCGGTAATCGTTGATGTTCGTCTCCACCATCTCGAAATCGCCCCCGGCGGAGAACGCCCGGCCCTCGCCGGTGAGGATGACGCAGTCGATATCGGTGTCGTCATCGATTTCGCGCCACACATAGGTCAGCTCGCGGTGGCCGATGGCGTCGAGGGCATTCAGCCGCTCCGGCCGCGACATGGTGATGCGCAGGATGCGCTCCTCCGGGTAGTCGAACTTCAGGCGCTGATAGCCCTGGTAGCGGTCCGTCATGTATCTGCTCCGTAGTCGGGCCCTTGTTCCGGCGGGATTGGGGCACTCAGCGAGCGCTCGGGCTGCCGCCGCCCCCGGTCGCGATGAACCGCGCAATGTATCCAAGGTTGCGGTGGCGTTGCAATGAATCCTTGGCACCGCGGCCGGTTGAAGCGTCGTCTTCAAGTCTCGCGCATGCCCCTGGCCACTGTTATAGTCATTGGTATAGCTATTGATATAGATTAATTTTTCCGCATGCGAACCATACAAATGACAATGGACAACGATCTCATCGAGCAGATCGACACGCGCGTCAAACGCCTTGGCACCACCCGTTCAGCGTTCGCCAGGGACGCGTTTCGACAGGCGTTGAAGCGATTCGACGAGATGGAACTGGAACAGCGGCAGATTGCCGGATACCGGGAAAACCCGCCCAAACCGCAGGAGTTCGGTATTCCCGAAACCGATCAAGCCTGGGGCGACGATGTCTGGAGCAGCGAATAGTGCGCCGAGGCGAGCTCCGTTGGTACCGGTTCGGGACGCCGGACAAGCAGCGCCCCGTACTGATTCTG
>JAPOON010000561.1 GCA_026713405.1 Gammaproteobacteria bacterium | reverse complement strand
TGTTGGCGACCCCCCAGACCAGGAACAGCGCGGCCATGCCGGGTTCCAGCAGGCCCATGACGATCGGTCCGGGTCCGATGCGCCGGAGCCCTCCGAGCTGGCCCGCCGTTGCCGCCAGCAGGAACATCAAGACCGCGCCGATGAGGAAGCGCATGCCGGTGATCTCGGTCACCGCGAGGAATTCGACGGCCAACTTGTTGGCGACCATCGTCGATGCCCAGCAGGCGGTGGCCAGGACTATTGCGAGTATGGGCATGTCGGCGTGTCCGTGATGGAGAGCGGCGGTGCCGCCCGCCTTGCGGATTGGGAGAGGGTGACCGGACTTAAGCGCTTTCGCCCGCCGCGTTGCGGTCCTTGCGCCACAGCGAATCCTGTCGCGGCACGGCCACGTACTGGTCCGGCCAGCCACCGTCGCGCATTCCCAGCTCCTGTGATGCGCGGAGAGTCCAATACGAGTCGCGAAGGTGGCCGCGGGCCATGGCGACGAGATCGGCGTCGCCCCGTTCGAGAATACCCTTCACCTCCTCCACCGTATTGATATTCCCGACCGCCATGGTCGCGATGCCGGCCTCATGCTTGATGCGCCGGGCGTAAGGGACGTATCCGAGGGGTGCCGGCCGAGGGATCATCGACTGGCCCGTGACGGCACCCGCGGACGCGGTGATGTAGTCGACACCGTGTTCCCTGAACAGTTTGGAGATTTCCACCGCGTCGTCGTCCGTATTCCCGCCTTCGATGCCATCGACCGCCGAGATCCGCACGCCAACCGGCATGTCGTCCGGCACCTCCGCGCGTACCGCGTCAGCCACCCGCAAGGAGAAGCGCATGCGGTTCGGCAGGCCGCCTCCATATTCATCGTTGCGCTTGTTGGAGATCGGCGACATGAACCCGGACATCAGATATCCGTGCGCACCGTGGAGCTCGATCAAGTCGAACCCCGCAACGGCCGCACGGCGGGCGGCGGCACCGAACTGACCGACGACCTCGTCGATCATCGCCTGGTCCATGGTCCTGGGGACCTGATTGTCCTCGCCGTAGGGTTCCGCGGTCGGTGCGATGACCTCCCAGTTTCCCGATTCCAGGGGTTGGTTCTGGCCCAGCCACAGCGGCTTGGTGGAGGCCTTCCGCCCGGCATGTCCCAGCTGAATCCCGATCCTGGAATTGGTGCGCCGATGAACGAACTCCGTAATGCGCCGCCATGCGTCGGCCTGCTCGTCCGTGTAGATGCCGGTACATCCCGGCGTAATGCGCCCGATGGACGAAACGGCCGTCATCTCCGCAATGACCAGTCCGGCGCCGCCGACCGCTCGGGACCCCAGGTGAACCAGGTGCCAATCATTGGGAACGCCCCTGTCGGCTGAGTACTGGCACATGGGCGAGACGACGACGCGGTTGGGGAGTTCCAGCCCGCGGAGGGTGTACGGCGATAGTGTGAGCGAGACGTCGTGCGGCTCTGTCATGCGGAAATACTCTCTTCAAGACCGGGTCAAGACTAGCGATCAACCAGACTACCGCACGGTGCGGGTGCCGGTACCTGCGCAACGGCGGCGATCTCAAAGTCGCGGCGCGGATCGTCGTTGGTGGGCTTGTTGACCAGGGTGCTCACGGGATGGGCGGTCATTGTGTCCGCCGGGTACGGGCCGAGCGGCGGCGCCTTGACCCCTCCGGTGACCGGCTCAGTTGAAATGTTAGTGTATTGTAGTTGCTCCACCAAGCTGGCTGGTCGGCGGAGCAGGGCCGGGTGGCTGCCTTGGCACGATGCGCCATGAATTCCGCTGCCGCGTGCGGCGGTCTAGACATCCCAATCCGTAGGGCACGTTCTGGAGGTTTTGGCGTGCCGAGAGCCAGCAACGGAAGGAGATCAAACGATGAGCACCCTGGACCCCAATCGCGTCATCCTGACGGGAGAGAACCCGTTCATCCGGTTGTCCGCTTCCGATGGCGCCGACAATTCTACGGATGCGAGCTTCTGGCGCATCCTCATGTGCCCGACAGGCCCCGGTCATGTGCTCTATATCA
>JAPOON010000560.1 GCA_026713405.1 Gammaproteobacteria bacterium | reverse complement strand
CGCGGCGCTGCCTGCGGCGCAGTGCCGATGTGTCGATACTCTGCCTGCCTGACGACGCGGCCCGCGATGCGGTGCGGCTCGCCGGGGATGACAGCCGGCTGATCGACGCCAGCACCGCGCACCGCACCGACCCGGAGTGGGTCTACGGTTTGCCCGAGCTGTCGCTTGCGCAGGCGAAAGCCATAGCCGGCGCCCGGCTGGTGAGCAACCCCGGCTGCTATCCCCAGGGATTCATACTGGCCATTCGTCCACTGATCGAAGCGGGCGTGCTCGATCCCGGGACGCCGCTGTCAGTGCATGCGTTGTCCGGTTATTCCGGCGGCGGCAGGAAGATGATCGAAGCGTACCAGGGCCTGGATGCGCAACGCCGGGAAGCCTGGGGGGCGCGTCCCTATGCCCTGGAACTGGCGCACAAGCACATACCGGAAATGCAGCGCTACGCGGGAACCGCCAAGGATCCGCTGTTCGCGCCCATCGTCGGCAATTTCTACAAGGGGATGGTGACCCAGGTACCGCTGTTCTCCGATCAGGTTACGGCCGGCACCACCCCCGCGGACATTCAGCAGATTCTGGCGCAGACCTACGCCGGCGCCCGTTTCGTGGATGTGCTGCCCTTTCCCGCCAAAGCCTCCCTGGAGGGCGGGTTCCTGAGCCCGACCGCCTGCAACGGCACCAACCGCATGGAGATCGCGGTGTTCGGCAACGAGCGCCGCATGCTGCTCAGCGCCCGCTACGACAATCTCGGCAAGGGCGCGGCCGGCGCCGCCGTGCAGAACCTCAACCTGATGCTCGGCTGCGACGAAGCGGCGGGCCTGGAGTGAACGCATGACGCCCCTTGCCGACCGTTCCCCCGGCGAACTCTCGCAACTGCAGGCAGCCCTCGAACGCGACCTCGACCTGCAACGCGCCAACCGGCTGTCTCTCGACCTGACGAGAGGGAAACCGGGGCCGGACCAACTTGCCCTCAGCGCCGCACTCGACGAGCCGCCGGACAGCTACCTGGGGGCAGACGGCACCGATGCCCGCAATTACGGCGCGTTGCGCGGGCTTCCGGAAGCCCGGGCGCTCGGCGCCGAACTGCTCGGCCTCTCGCCTGACCGGGTGTTCGCCGCCGGCAGCTCCAGCCTGTTCCTGATGTTCCAGGTGGTGGAGACGGCCTTGAGGCGCGGGCTCTGGGGCGACGAACGGCACTGGTCCTCGAGCGATGCGCCCAAAATGCTGGCCCCGGCGCCCGGCTACGACCGCCACTTTACCGTCTGCGAAAAGCTGGGCATCGAAATGCTGGCCGTGCCGATGCTCGACTCCGGCCCCGATATGGAAGTCTGCCACGCGCTCACCCGCGACGACCCGTCGGTGAAAGGCATCTGGTGCGTACCGAAATACTCCAACCCCACCGGCTGCATCTACAGCGACGCCACCGTCGGCGCCCTGGCCGAACTCCCCAATCAGGCCGCGGCCGACGATTTCGTCGTCTTCTGGGACAACGCCTACGCGGTGCACGACTTCGAGTTCCCCGCCGCGCCGCTGGCCAACCTGTACGCACTGGCCCTGGCAGCGGGTACCGAAGACCATGTGGCCCTCTTCGCCTCCACCTCGAAGATCACCTACGCCAGCGGCGGCCTCGCCTTCTGCGCCGGGTCGGACGCGCTGCTGGGCGCGCTGCAGAAAACCCTGGAAGTCATGATGATCGGCCCGGACAAGGTCTCGCAACTGCGGCACGTGCGCTTCCTGGCCGGGCGCATCGAGAAACACATGGCACAGCATGCCGAGCTGCTGAAACCCAAGTTCGAACTGGTGGACCGGGTTCTGCAGCAGGACCTCGGCGGTCTCGGCATCGCCACCTGGACGAAGCCGAAGGGCGGTTATTTCGTCTCCCTCGATGTCCTTCCCGGCGCAGCGGCCCGGGTTGTCGCCCTGGCCGGGGATGTGGGGCTGAAGCTCACCCCCGCCGGTGCCACCTTTCCCTACGGCCGCGACCCTGACGACAGCAATATCCGTATCGCGCCCACGTTCACCGTCGGCGACGACCTGAAAACGGCCATGCACGTACTGACCCAGTGCGTGAAGCTGGCCTGCGTGCAACAACTTCGCGGCAAGACATGACAGACAATGTTGATACAGGGGCGGCCGCGGACACGGATGTGACTGCGCAACCCCACGGCTTCCACGATTTCGCCCTGCCGCCGCCCCTGATGCGCGCCATCGACGATTTGGGATACGAGCAATGCACCCCCATCCAGAGCCAGGTGCTGCCGCTCAGCCTCGCCGACTACGACGTCACCGGCCAGGCGCAGACCGGTACCGGCAAGACGGCGGCATTCCTGATCACCATTCTCACCCACCTGTGGGAACAGCCCCCTCAGGCGCCCGCCAACAACCGGCCGGCGCGCCCCCGGGCGCTGGTGCTGGCGCCCACCCGGGAACTGGCCATGCAGATCGAGAGCGATGCCAACGACCTCGGCATCCACATGCAGGAAACCGTTCGCTGCGTGGTCGGCGGCATCGACTTCCAGAAGCAGCTCGATGCCATTCTGGCCCGCCCGACCGACATCCTGATCGGCACGCCGGGCCGCCTGATCGATTTCCTCAACCGCGGCCACATCGACCTGCGCTCCGTCGAGATACTGGTGATCGACGAGGCCGACCGCATGCTCGACATGGGCTTCATCCCGGACGTGCGGCGCATCGTCTACCGCACCCCGCACAAGCGTTCGCGCCAGACGCTGTTCTTCAGCGCCACCTTCAACGACGACGTGATGCGGCTCGCCAGCTCCTGGACCCTGGAACCGGAACACGTGGTCATCGCGCCGGAGTCGGTGGCCGTCGAGACGGTCGAGCAGAAGTTCTGGCTGGTGGCCGGCAACCAGAAGACTCGGCTGCTCGGCGACTTCCTGACCGCGGAACAGCCCGAGCGCGCGCTGATCTTCAGCAACCGCCGG
>JAPOON010000559.1 GCA_026713405.1 Gammaproteobacteria bacterium | reverse complement strand
GTTCGCGCCCACGGGCCCGGCGCCGGGCCCGCCGCTGCCGTGCGGGGTGGCGAAGGTCTTGTGCAGGTTGAGGTGCAGCACGTCGAAACCCATGTCTCCGGGTTTGGCCTTGCCGAGGATCGCGTTCAGATTGGCGCCATCGTAGTAGAGCAGCCCCCCGGCATCGTGAACGATGCGGGCAATCTCGGCGATGCGGCGCTCGAACAGGCCGCAGGTGGACGGGTTGGTCATCATGAGCCCCGCGGTCCGGGGGCCGACGGCTGCCTTGAGGGCTTCGACACTCACGTCGCCCGAGCTGTCCAGTTCCACTTCTCTTGCGCGATAGCCGCACATGACCGCGGTGGCGGGATTGGTTCCGTGCGCTGCTCCCGGCACCAGGATCTCCGTTCGCTCCGTATCGTTCCGGGCATCGTGATAGGCGCGGATCATCGCGACGCCGGCGAACTCCCCCTGGGCACCGGCCATGGGCGTCAGGGACATGCCGCGCATGCCGGTGATGTCCTTCAGGATCTCCTGCAGCTCGTAAAGGCAGCTCAGAAAGCCCTGGCTGGCGCCGTCCGGGGTCAGCGGATGACGGTCCTGAAAGCCGGCAAGGCCCGCAGCGCGACGGGCGCCGCGCGGGTTGTACTTCATCGTGCAGGAGCCCAGCGGATAGAACTGGCCGTCGATGGAGAAGTTCAGGGCGGACAGGTTCGTGTAGTGGCGCACGACCTGCAGTTCCGATACTTCGGGGAGGCTCGGCGGTGCCTCGCGCAACAGCGCTTCCGGCAACCCCGCCAGTTCCTCCGGCCGCTCGCCGGCGGCCCCGTTGCGCGGATCGCCACCCGGGATGGACCGACACTCGGAGGCTTCCGCCCTCGCTGGCTCCCCGGGGTACTGTGCCCGGGCACCGCGCCCCCTACGCCCGATGTCGAATACGGTGGTCACGAAAGCACCTCTTCCAGGGCACGGCCATAGGTTTCGATATCCGCCCCGGTCCTCTTTTCGGTGGCACAGACCAGGAGCGTATTGGCCATGTCCGGGAAATAACCGCCCAGTGCGACGCCTCCGAGCACACCCCGCTCGATGAGAGCTTCGAGCACCGGTTGCGCCGCTACGGGCAGATCCACGGCACATTCGTGAAAGAAGGGTTCGTCGAACCGGGTTGCGACGCCGCGGACCCGCGTGAGGCGATCGACCAGGGTTCGCGTGTTGTTGCGGCAACCGAGCGCCACCTGCCCGAGACCGGCGGCGCCGAGCAGCGCCATGTGAATGGTGGCCGCCGTGACCAGCAGCCCCTGGTTCGTGCAGATGTTGGAAGTGGCCTTGCCGCGCCGGATGTGCTGCTCCCGGGCCTGCAGCGTCAGCGTGTAACCCGCCTTGCCGTCCAGGTCCACTGTACGTCCGACGAGCCGGCCGGGCATCTGTCGCACAAGCGCCTTGCGGCAGCACAGGAAGCCGAACGACGGGCCGCCGGACGCCATGGGCACCCCGAGCGGCTGGCCGTCGCCGCAGGCGATGTCAGCCCCTTCCACACCCCATAGGCCCGGTGGCTTGAGCACCGAGAGGGTCATGGGGTTGACCAGCGCAATGACCAGGGCGCCGCGCTCGTGGGCCCAGTCCGTGACGGCGTCCACCTGCTCCAGGAGGCCGAAAAAGTTGGGCTGTTGCACGACCACGGCCGCCACCGGGTTGCGTTCTCCAAGCGCCGCGACATCCAGGGCGCCGTTTCGCACCGGCAGAACGTCGGTCTGCACGCCCTGGTTGCCGACGATGTTCGAGACAACCTCCCGGTAGTGGGGGTGTACCGACTCCGCCAGCAGCACGGTTCCCCCCCTGGCCCGCCTGTTGGCGCGCACGGCCATGAGCACCGCTTCCCCAAGCCCCGAAGCGCCGTCGTAGACGCTGGCGTTGGAAACCTCCATGGCCGTCAGTTCGCTCATCATCGACTGGTATTCGAAGATGGCCTGCAGGGTGCCCTGACTCGCCTCCGCCTGGTAAGGCGTATAGGCGGTCATGAACTCACCCCGCTGCGCCAGGTCCCAGACGGCGGCAGGAATGTGGTGATCGTAGCTTCCGGCCCCCGCAAAACAGAGCAGGGGGGCGCCGTTGCCGGCCCGTTCGGCCATCCAGCGCAGCATGGCCATTTCGCTCATTCCGGGCGGCACCCTCTCGAGTGCGTCGGAGCGCAGTTCGACGGGAATCTCATCGAACAGCGTCTCCATGTCCGCCACGCCAATCTCGCCCAGCATGGCGCCGGTTTCCTCGGGTGTGTGGGGGATGAAGGGCATGCCTGTTTCTATTCCTTCTGTTCGTGTTCGCGGATCAGGTTGTCAAACGAGTCACGTCTGCACCCGGTCACGGTTGTCTCGTCGGGCTGCGGCATCACACCGTTGGCCTAGCCCGACCTATGCGGCGTCCGCCGCGCAGGTTTCCATGTAGGCATCGG
>JAPOON010000558.1 GCA_026713405.1 Gammaproteobacteria bacterium | reverse complement strand
TCTCAACGCCGACTTGCACGCACTTTTTGTTCCTTGCGCGTCCTCGTCCCGGCGCGCCGGGTTCCGGACTCGCATGGAACACTTTTTCGGAATTGGCTTTCCGAGCGCCGAGCGGGCGCGAGGTACGGGCCTCGTGCACGCTAAGCGAGCGCGCTGTCGGTGGATTCTTAGCGCGCTGAAGTGCTTTAAAGGTGCTGGAGGCCCGCACCTCACACCCGCTCTCATCGTACAGCCAACCGTTGTTCCCCGAGCTTCAGCGCGCCGGGGCGGAAACTTTCATGGAACGAATTCTCCATTACACTTTCTAGTTTCTATTCAACAATCGCCCGCACCGTTCGCTGCCGCAGGTTCCGACAACCGGTTTCGGGAGACCGCACCGTGAAGGCTGTGCAGTGCATGGAATTCGGATCGGTGGAAGATCTTTCCGTTTCCGACATCGAACCTGCGCCCCTCAAGGACAGCGAGGTGCGGATTCGGGTGCGCGCCTGCGGCATCAACTTTCCCGACATGCTGATTGTCAGCGGACAGCACCAGATGAAGCCGCCGCTGCCGTTTGTGCCGGGCGGCGAGGTCGCCGGCACCGTGTCGGCGGTCGGGGCGGGCGTTACGGACCTGGGCCCGGGCGACAATGTGGTTGCCGTCACCTATCTGGGCGGGCTTGCCGAGTACGTCAATGCCCCGCGAGGGGCGGTGCATCCCTGGCCGTCCGGCATGCCGGTGGAGCAGGCTGCTGCTTTCAACGGCGTGTACGCCACCGCATACCATGCGCTGAAACAGCGCGCGGTACTGCAGGACGGGGAAACCCTGCTGGTGCTGGGGGCGGCCGGTGGAGTCGGGCTGGCGGCGGTGCAACTCGGCCTGGCCATGGGCGCGCGCGTGATTGCCGGCGCCGGCAGCGAGGCAAAGATCCGGTTCCTGCGCGCCGGCGGCGCTCATGAAGTCGTCAACTACGATGCGGACAATCTGCGCGACGAACTCAGGTCTCTTGCCGGACGGCGCGGCGTGGACGTGGTATGCGACCCGGTCGGCGGCGGCCTGTTCGCCCAGGCCGCCCGTTGCATGGCGTGGAACGGCCGCCTGCTCGTTCTCGGGTTCGCCAGCGGCCTGATTCCCGATTTCCCGGTGAACCTGGGGCTTCTGAAGGGCGCTTCGGTGGTGGGGGTGAACTATGGGCGCTTCGTCGAGGAACAACCCGATGATGCAGCCCACAACATCCGGGAACTGCTCGGCCTGTACGCCGACGGGCAGCTGGATCCCCACGTGTCCAGGGTTTTTCCGATGTCGGAAGCCGCAGCAGCCATGAATTGCCTGAAGAACCGTGAGGCCATCGGCAAAATCGTCGTGACCGTTTCCCGGGACTGAGCCGCCCCGCACGGCCACAGGCTCGCCTGGAACAATTTCTCCAATCGTATCTCTCGCTTTCATGGAACAATTCTCGAACGGGTCCTTGAGTTCACGTCGCTGTAGCCGGCACCAGGGCCAAGTCGAAGCGTTTGGCCTGACGCTGCAGGTTCGCAACCATGCGATCGCGGCGTTCTGTTTCCCACGCAGCCAGGT
>JAPOON010000557.1 GCA_026713405.1 Gammaproteobacteria bacterium | reverse complement strand
TCATACGCGACTGCTCGACAAACTGTCAAAAGATGAGCAGCATTGCCGCGCCATTCCTGCTTGAGGCGGGTGTTGGCGCGGTGGCCGGGCGGCGCCGATTGACACAACTCGGCAACTTGTGTACCGTCAAGTCGCCGACGATGATAACCGGGCGCGAGTAACTCAGGGGAAGAGGGTCAGCTTCCCAAGCTGAAGGTCGCGGGTTCAACCCCCGTCTCGCGCTTCTGCCGATTCTGTCCATACCCGCATTGTGTCGAGGCTGTGAGTGCTTCACCGTTGGTACGCCCTTCTCGCCGTTCCGCTCTTCCTGCTTGCATCCTGTATTCCCGAACCGCTGGACCTGGCCCTGAAGGGCAAGCTGCCTGAAGACGAAAGCAATACGGTCATCACCGACTATTGCCAGTCATGCCACATCCACCGGACCTTCGAACCCGTGGACCACGGGCCTCGCATGCAGGCGTTGTATGACCGTGAGCCGTACAACGCTGCCCTGCAGTGCCGAACCTGCCACCTGGTAGGCAAAAACACCTGGGGAATGAAGTCCCGCAAGACGATTTTCCCTGCCGACGTAGCGGGTGTTCGCCCCGCCTCGCCGCACCGGAATCTCTCCAGGCCAGGCCTCCTGGGGAAGATCACGAAATGGTTCAGGCCTTCTTCAGGAGAGGACGTCGAGCCGCAAGCCGGGCCTCAGGACGGGAACGAATAAAATCGGCGTGGAAAACCCATGGTGCTGACGCGGTGGCAAGTTGCAACAACCGATGACGAGGCTCGACAACGGCTGGCCGCCGAATTATCCCTCTCTCCCCTTCTCTGCCAGATCCTGATCAATCGCGGCATCACGGACGCCGAACTGGCCAGAAAGTTTCTGGCGCCATCCCTTCACGATCTTCACGACCCCTACCTGCTGTCTGGCATGGACGTCTCTGTTCGTAGAATCGTCGGCGCCATCCAGATGAATGAACAGATCGCCGTGTACGGCGACTACGACGTCGACGGGGTTACCGGCACTGCTCTGTTGCTGACGTTCTTTGTTGCACTGGGGTTGAACGTGGCGTCCTACATTCCCGACCGCCGGGGAGAAGGCTACGGGCTCAACAGCGAGGCCATTCGCCAACTCGCCGAGCGCGGCACGCGGCTACTTATAACGGTTGACTGCGGCAGCACGGCGGTGGAGGAGGTCGCGCTCGCAGGCCAATTGGGTATCGACACCATCATCACCGACCACCACCAGCCGCCGGAGACGCTGCCGGATGCTTTGGCAATCGTGAACCCGCACCAGAAGTCGTGCGGTTATCCCAACAAGCACCTGTGCGGAGTGGGTCTGGTCTTCAAGCTGTTGACCGCATTGCGGGCACACATGCGGCAAGCGGGGGTGCTGCCAGAACGGCTGCCGAATCTCAAGCGGCATCTGGATCTGGTGGCGTTGGGAACGATCGCCGACGTAACGCCGATCCGCGGCGAAAACCGTGTCATCGTGCAACACGGCCTGGAAGAACTTACCCGTACGGTCCAGCCCGGC